>NZ_CAWPNJ010000018.1:0-162870 GCF_963889195.1 Calothrix sp. FACHB-168 | reverse complement strand
TTTTTTGGGGCGCTTCCCCTACCCGTTTATGGTGTATTTTTTTAGTTCAGTAAATCTGTTGCTGTTATTTTCTGTTTGCTTCCATTTAGTCTAAACTCCAGTTAAGAGAAATTTTCATGTTTGGTTGTGGGCTTTTCCCATGAGGGACTAGCTTGGGCGGAAATATATATAGGTAAGCCCGTGCTAGATTGTTAAGCGACACCTCAAATATCTGGTTTTGCTACGTTAAAAAACGCCCTCACCCTAGAAGGGTGGGGCTATAAATACGAAGCCTGCCTTTGCAGGCTTTATTCGTATAGCAATATTGGGATGTTCCCTAAGTTTTTGCTCAGTGGCAAAAACAAGCTTAGGAGTCGTGTAAAAATAAGTTGAACAATTTAATATTTTTAGTGCGGGCAGCGTTCGACTGAGCGCTCACGCCGAAGTCTTGCCCGCGCGAGCAAGATGCTCGCACTACTTAATTTTTACTTGATACCTTATAAAATCGGGGTTTGCTATCTGCTAATCCTCTCAGATTGGTAAAGTTATTTTTATATATAAGTCATGCCAATTTTATGCGTACATTAATTATTGATAATTATGATTCTTACACTTTCAATCTTTACCAGATGATTGCTGAGGTGAATGGCGAATTACCTTTAGTAATTTATAATGATAAAGTTTCCTGGGAGCAATTAAAAGAAATTGCATTTGATAATGTAGTAATTTCTCCGGGGCCTGGTCGTCCAGAAAAAGCAGCAGATTTTGGGGTTTGTCGGCAAATAATTGAAAATGTTGATGTACCTTTATTAGGAGTATGTCTTGGTCATCAAGGATTGGGTTATCTTTACGGTGGTAAGGTGATTCATGCGCCAGAAGTTAGACATGGCAGAATTAGCAAGATTTATCATAATCATGACGCATTATTTCAAGGAATTCCCGATGATTTTTCTGTGGTTAGATATCACTCGTTATTAGTAGCTGATGAACTACCAGATTGTTTAGCCAAAATTGCTTGGACAGCAGACGGATTAATTATGGGATTGCGTCATCGAGATTTACCTTTTTGGGGCGTGCAATTTCATCCAGAATCTATCTGTACAGAATATGGTCAAATATTGCTGAGAAATTTTCGGGAAATTACGCGAAAATTTACGCCTAAATCATCGATAAGTACAAAAAAATATTATTGGTCAGGATATGGATCTGTGAGTAATTTTAGCGATGAATCACAGCCAAAACCATCACCAAATTTTGAATTGTATACGCGCAAGTTAGATATATTTCCCGATACAGAACAAATATTTGTACAGCTTTTTCAAGATTCAGCTAATGCTTTTTGGTTAGATAGTAGCTTGGTAGAATCTGGTCTGGCTCGATTTTCGTTTATGGGTGATGGTAGCGGTGTAAATAGTTTATTGGTGCGCTATCATACCCAAACCCAAGAGTTAATTATTACTCAATCAAATACTCTTACCCGTCGCCAGGAAAGTATATTTGATTATCTCCAGCGAGAAATTGATGAACGGCGATGTCAATCTGCGGAATTACCGTTTGATTTTAACTGTGGATTTGTTGGTTATTTTGGTTATGAGTTGAAGGCAGAATGTGGATCGCAATTAGTACATACTTCACCATTACCTGATGCTATTTTCCTACTTGCCGATCGCCTAATTGCGATCGATCACCAACAAAAGTGTGTTTATTTGCTGCAATTAGTCAAAAAAGGACAAACCCAACAGCCAGAAACTTGGTTTGATGATATTCAACAAAAATTAGAAAATCTTGCGCCTCTGCCTGAGATTGTACCCCAGAATAATCAACAGCCTCTTGAATTTCGCTTACATCGCGATCGCGCAACTTACATTCAAGATATTTATCATTGCTTGGGAGAAATTCACGAAGGGGAAACCTATCAAGTTTGTTTAACAAATCAATTACAGACTGAAGCGACTCCCGACCCGTTGAATTTCTATCGTAAGTTACGTAAAATCAACCCTGCGCCTTATTCCGCATTTTTGCGCTTTGGCGATTTAGCGATCGCTTGTTCATCTCCAGAAAGATTTCTGCGGATTGATTGTCAAGGTTGGGTGGAAACCAAGCCAATTAAGGGAACCCTACCGCGCGGAGAAACCCCCGAAGCTGATTTTTTATTACGCGAACAGCTACGTCACAGCGAAAAAGACAGGGCGGAAAATTTGATGATTGTCGATTTATTACGCAATGATTTAGGGCGAGTTTGTGAAGTCGGTACTGTTCACGTACCCAAATTAATGGATGTAGAAACCTACGCCACTGTACATCAGTTAGTGACGACAATTCGCGGGAAGTTGCAATCTCATTTACATGCTGTCGATTGTATTCGCGCTTCCTTCCCTGGCGGTTCCATGACTGGCGCACCGAAAATCCGCACCATGCAAATTATCGATCGCTTAGAAAAACAAGCGCGGGGGGTTTATTCTGGTGCGATCGGTTTTTTGGGCTTAAATGGTGCAGCTGACTTAAATATTGTCATCAGGACAGCTGTTTTCACCCCCCAGCAAACTTCTATTGGTATCGGTGGCGGAATTGTCGCCCTTTCCGATCCGCAAATGGAGTTTCAAGAAACTATGTTGAAAGCACAAGCTTTAATTCAGGCGATGGGGCATTAGGCATGGGGCATGGGGCATGGGGCATTGGACATTGGGCATGGGGCAATTTGTTCATTAATTTTAGATTGAAACCCACACAAGGGCGGGGAAACCCCGCCCCTACCAAAATCTTAATTACGTATCACAATGCGGATTTGTATGACAAATGACAAATGACAAATGACCTACAGATTTTGTACAAAGTTATGTTAACCTTTGGTACTAAATGCGATAAGTTATGTATGGAAAGGTCAAGTAATTTCTAACTTGGTTTAGGTTGGATCTAGCAGTCCGCTATATTGTAAATATTCTGATTTTCCTCATTGCGAACAATGCCAGCAAGGTTGCAAATAAAAGCTGAAGATTGCTCACCGCTCGGACGATACATTCTTCAATATTTAGAAGAACAAGGTATCAGTATGAATCGTCTGGCGGATTTGTCTGGTGTTCCTCAACCTCGACTGCGGGGTGCTTGCTTTAAGGGAACCTGTCCGACGCCGGAAACCTTGAGAAAGCTGGCGAGAGTTATGGGGAAACATCACTTGGAATTGTATACTTTAGCCTACGAAGCGAGAATTGAAAAACTTCCAGAAGAAGCAAATGATATTTCCCTGGATATTTTGATGCGGGATTTATTTGAAACTGCACGAGAATTGGGGTTAGCTGTGCCGAAAGTTCGTCCTTCTAAGGCGAAATTACGCAAAGCTTTACTAGAACTGGGTTTTCAGGCGGAAAATGATGAATGTGCTTAATTAAATGCGATCGCCTTTTATCCTCTTTGTAAATCTTCACAGATAGCGTATGCCGTATCTTAATCCAGGTGCGACATACGCTTTACTAATTTCTTAAATCGTTCTAATTCGTCTTATTTACGACGATAGGGAACTGATTTTTCGATATCAATATTTTGTACTGAGAGACGTTGTGGTGGGTTACCTACTGGGTTAATGCTCTGAGCCATTGCCAGGAACAGCTCTGGGTTACCTGCTGTAGGCTTCCTTTCGGGTGGGGTAAAGCGGCGAACGCTGGTTTGCCAAATAACTTGTGGGAAACCTAATTTACCACGATAGTAAGCATCGTAGCGAGGAGACTTGATGTTGAAAGGTATTTCACCTTCTTTTCTACCGGGTAATACCCGACGACGTTGGTAAGGTACGGTGTCATAGCCAAAAGCTGAGAGATATTCATCAGTGTTGAGCAGAGCGTCAACAAAACCTTGAATACCCTTTGTAGCTACAACAATTGACCAAGCAATTTTTTCCCGATTGTCGTAAACATCACGACCGAGAACCCGTTGTACAGTCTGTTCAACAAAACGGTAGTTGCTGTTGAGGTTGTAGAAACTACGCTTGTAGGTGTTAGATAACAGCAAGCCGCGAATAAAGTCACGGACTGTAATTTGACCATTGCGTAGCTGAGACTCTAGAAACCGCTCGCGATCTGCTGCAAAAGCATGGAAGAAAATCTGACGATAAGCAGCTTCAATGAGAATGTCTAAGTCTGTTGCAGAGAGGAGGTTCTCGGTTGAGAAAATCCGGGGTTGTTCATCACCAGGAACTTCAAAACCTTTTACCCGTTGGTTTTGAGAAATAGGGGAATATTCTAAAAGAGGAATTGCCACGAATACAAAATCTCCCTTTCCTTTATGAAATCTTACAAATTTCTCATAATCATAAAGGACAAGGGGGACATTATTCGATTTAGTTTAATAAAAATTACATAACTTAATTGATGAGTTCAGCAACGCAGAAACCTTAACGCCTACTACCACCACGGTATGGGATGACAGAAGGATCGTAAATGCCGAAAGTCAATGGCTCAATATTGACAATTTTGCCGCCTAAACGACTAATACGTTGCATTTCTGTATTCATCCGACTGTAGGGCACAGTAATAAATACGCTCCCACTATTACGAATGCCAAATTTATAATTTTCAGTTTCTGAGGATTGCCGTAAGCCAACAACTTCGTAACGAAATAGCCGACTGGCAGATGCAGACAATTTACCAGTACTAAGTTGAGTTTGACCAAACATTAGTTCTATTATCTCCCCTGGGTAAGTTTTGCGGAATGGTAGTTGCAGCAAAGTCAAAGGTTAAAAGCAAGACAAATACAATCAGATCTGCTTTTAAGTTGCACAATTGATTGTGAGGACTGTTGACTGTTGACTGTTGACTGTTAACAGCCCTGATTAGTAGTTATGCAATCTAGACGGGCATTAGCACAGACAGAGCAAATCTATCTCTGATGCAATTACAAGTGATGTATGGAAAAATTCAGTATCTGACTGCAAAGTCAAGAAATTTTGTCATTAAAATCACTCGTAAACATTCTATCCAAGATAGTAAAAATTGCAACTAGCAAATGTGTCAGTTTTGCGTGTGTGGGAATTAACTGAGATAGAAAATGGGCATGGGGCATGGGGCATTGGGCATGGAAAGCGTGATTAGTTTTCTTGAAAGATGGGGATAAGGGAAGGAGGACAAGGAATTTTAGATTTTAGATTTTAGATTTTAGATTTTAGATTCAAACCCAATCCAAAAGACGCTCGCGGACTCGCTCTAAGCGTTCGCCGAAGGCGTTCTCGTTCGACGAAGTCGTTCCCGAAGGGTAGAGTAGCTATGCCGTTGGCGTTCGCGAAGCGTGTCGCAGACAAGCCTCTCGTTCGCGTAGCGTCTCCCCTTGGGAGAAGAGAAGGCTTTACGCTGCGCTATCGCAAATCCAAAATTCAAAATTGTTTCCAATGCCCAATGCCCAATGCCCAATGCCCCTAGTCCCTAAGCAATGGTATTGTTACTAAGCAGGTAGTACCCATTCCTACCTCACTGGCGATGTGAATTGTACCTTGGTGTAAATCTACACATTTTTTTACGACAACTAGTCCTAATCCTGTACCGGGAATAGTGCGTACATTTTTACCGCGATGAAAGGGTTCAAATAATTGCTTTTGATCCTCTGGTGACATGCCAATTCCCCGATCCTGTACTGCTAATATCAGCCGATCTGACTGAAACTCTAAACTTAGATGTACTACCCCGCCTGTGGGAGAATATTTAATGGCATTAGAAAGTAAATTAGACAGCATGGAGCGCAATAATTTCTCATCCATGCAAACAAGAGCGGATTTTCCTTGACAGCTAAAGCGGAGATTGTGCTGACTACCGACACTTTCGCGCATTTGGTCGAGAAAATCACGGCAATATAGTTCTAAATCTAAAGCTTGGGGATTAAATGCCAGCTTGCCAGTTTCAGCGCGATTGATAGTCAAAATATCATCGAGTAGCTGCACCATGTGTTTCACAGAGTCTTGAATCCGGTGCAGATTTCGCAGTCTTTTGGCGGAAGTCTCCCATTCATCGCGACAGTTTTCCAGAACTTGCGCCGCAGCTAAGGCGATGCTGAGAGGGGTACGAAATTCATGGGAAGCCATTGAGAAGAAGCGGGTTTTTAACGCGCTGAGTTCTTTTTCTCTTTCTAGCGCTAGGCGAATTTCATCGAGTCGCTTTCTTTCGGTGATATCGCGGGCGTTGACTATGATTCGCAAAGTGGCGACACTATCCACAAAGGGTTGACTAATGGCTTCTAAGATCCGCCAAGAGTTATCTTGATGGCGGTAGCGGAACTCAATGGGGCGGGTGAGTTCGGGGGTGGGGATGGTATTTGTCAGGCGATCGCCAATCATCGCGATATCATCAGGATGCACCAATGCCATGACATTGTTACCCAGCAAATCGCCAACGGCATAACCTAAGATTTTTTGCACTGAGGGGCTAACGTAGCTAATCGTACCATCTGGATCGAGAATCATAATGATATCCAGAGCATTTTCAATTAGCGATCGCCAACGTTCTTCACTCTGTCGTAGCGCCTGTTCTACCTGTTTGCGGCTGGTAGTATCTCGCTGCACTGCAATCCAATGGGTATACCAGCCTTGATGATTAGCTACAGGCACAATGCTAAATTCATTCCAAAATTCCGTGCCATCCTTGCGATAATTAATCACCTCAACGGTGACAGGTTCCCACCTAGCCAGGGAAGCGCGAATTTTTTGCAATTCTTGGCGATCTGTTTTTGCTCCCTGCAAAATACGCGGCGTTTTACCTAATACTTCCTCAGGTTGATAACCAGTGATGCGGGTAAAAGCTTCATTGACGTAAAGAATCCTCGGCCCCGGTTCGTTAATTGTGTCGGCTTCGGTAATCAAAATCGCATCGTTGGTATTTAACACCACAGATTGCAGTAACCGGACTTGCTCGGCTTGGCGTTTTTGTTCGGTAATATCAGCTATGACGGCGACGATACCGTTAATCTGTTCGTCAGTATCCAGTAGAGGCGCAACCGAAAACACGATATCAATGGGAGTACCATCTTTTTTCTGCTGGCGAAATTCTAACTGGGAATAGGTTTTACCTTGTAAAACATTTTGTTGTAGGGTGGGATAATCTTCTAAACTGATGGGATTGGGGCGATTAAGTACCTCAGTTTCAGTCCAGCCAAACATTTTTTCGGCGGCTGGGTTCCAAATCTTGACTTTGCCTTGCCTATCCAACATCACAATGGCACGAGGAGAAGCTTTAATCAAGGCTTGTAAGGTGTCATTGGTGTGACGCAAAGCAATTTCTGTGCGCTGACGTTCGGCAATTTCTGCCCGTAAAGAACTATTGGCGATCGCTAATTCGGCGGTACGTTGTTGTACTCGCTGTTCTAGTTGGGCGTTGAGTTGCTGGAGTTGATTGTACAGTTCTGATTGTTGAATTGCGATCGCCACTTGCGTTGCTAATTGCGTCATCAATTCCACTTCCCAAGCTTCCCATTGACGGGGTTGACTGCATTGATGGGCAATTAATAAACCCCAAAGATAGGGCACAGAATCCAAATTTTCCCGATTTTCTTGGATAATTGGCACTACCAATTTTGCCTTTACCCCAAACTGCTGAACAAACTCCAGCAAACAAGGGGGAATTTCCGCTTGCTCAACGTTAGCAATAGTCAGAGTTTTCCCTAGAGAATAGGCTTGATGATATTCTTGGGGAAACACTTCTTCCGGAAATACATGCCCTAAAACTCTAGGGTAAGGCGCTAAAGCTGTTTCATGAATCGCGCTACCCGTGCCATCATTCCATAAACGATAGATGAGAACGCGATCGGCTTGGAGAAAACGCTGTACTTCTGAGACAGTTGTCGCTAAAACCTCATCAATATCTAGAGATTGCCTGATTTGCTGGGCAATTTGAGTTACCAACCGTTCGCGATCGCTTTGTTGTCGCAATAAAATTTCTACCCGTTGACGCTGGACAATTTGTCGGTGCAACAGGTAGATACCTAAACACAATAAGATAGTCAGCCCTATACCAAAGCCATAAAAGCTGAGGATTTTGGTAATATGAGTGACATCAAATTGTTTTAAAAAGAGCATTAGGGCGCAAAATTCCAGTAGATGCTTTTATTATCAGGGAAATGGGGGAATAAAGGCAGAGGGCAGAAGGCAGAGGGCAGAAGGTAAGTAGGTATGAAGCGATTTTTATTGCGCTTCGCGTCATAGGTGTTAATTTAACGCGAAACCCAGTTACCGCAAGGAACTGAAGTTCCTTGCTAATAGTAAAAGTCATCTTAAGATGACTAAAATATCTTCAAAATCTTGAGTCTACTTCAGTAGGGGCGGGTTCACAGATATGCTCCAATAATTTACGACTATCTTGCTTAACCCGCCCCTACTTGGGCTATGAGCCTTGAGCGAAGTCGAAAGGCGGGCTACAAAGCTAAGACAGAGGCTATTTTTAGCTTAAGTTGACACCTATGGCAGTGCCATGCCCTCTAGAATGTAGTCAATCGCGAGAAAATCTCTCCCTAGCCCCAAGCCCCAAGCCCCTCACACCTAACCCCAAACTTGGTGGTTAACCTCAGCAAGCATCAGCAGCAGGATAATGAATACTATGGCTAAAGCAAGGCTAACGAAGGTACTATTCCAGTTAGCGCGGTTGACGAACTTATAGAAAGTAAACTGCTCAAATTGGTCAAAAAGTCCAGTGGGAAGCGGACGATTGGGATAAAAAGGTACGGGAAGTTTATTGCGATACTCTACACCATAACGCGCCATGCGGGCGAAGGGTAATTCCCCTTGACTGTGCTGCGGTAAAGTGCGGCGACGTTGATAAGGAACGGTATCATAGCCAAAGTTAGCTAGGTATTCTTCCGTACTCATTAATTCATCGATAAAGCCTTGTAATCCCTTGGTAGCAATGACAATTGACCAAGCTATTTTTTCGCGATCGCTATAGACATTCCTACCTAAAAGCCTCTGAATGCAAATCTCTGCAAACCGATAGTTATTGTTACTATCAAAAGTGAGTCTTCTAAAGGAATCAGAAATTACCAATCCGCGAATAAAGTCTCTAACAGTAATTTGACCAGCTCGTAACTGCGACTCTAAAAATCGTTGACGATGGCTATCTAGCATCTGTTGCTCGTTATACACCTGGCGGTAAGATGCCATTATCAACTGATCCATTTCGGAATTTCCTAAAAGATTATCCGTAGTGTAAATCCTGGGTTGTTCATCACCAGGAATTTCAAATCCCTGTACTCGCTGATTTTGCGAAAATGGTGCATACTCTAACAGAGGAATTGACATAATGATGCTCCAGTTAAACAATTTTAGATTTGTTTAGATTTGAGATTTAGGATTTTCGATGAAGCGAAAAGTCTGAAGATAGTGTTACTAAAACTCAGTAATTCCCCTGGTTATTCTTACCAATTCAAGACTATTAATCTGAAATTGCTAATACCAATTAGCCCAGATTAGGTAACAGATATCAATTAATCAATTTGCCTGCATCTAATTTACCTAATTACGAATGACGAATGACGAATGACGAATTACAAATTGCTATCAACTCATATTGGTTGAGTAAATCTCGTCCGAAAACTTCCGCATTTCATCCAGTATTCTTTTAAGTCATGATGAGGAGTGTGCAAACTGGCTTTGACTCGATAGAGAATTACTTGACGATGATCGCCGATCCAAAATTTACCAATTGAGTCTACAGAAATTACTGTTCCCCCTAAAGCCGCAATACATTTACTAAATCTTTCTAGCGCTGTATAATCTACAGTTTCAAAGATAAAAAAATTTCCAGCACAAATGACATGGCGGCTACGAATCCAGTTTTGTAACTTTTTTTCAGCAGTGGATGGTAGTATTCCAACGGAAGCGATCGCGAGACTCATACCATTTTGAATTTTGGATTTTGGATTTTGGATTTTCGTTGATTGGGAAATTTTGAATCTGGCGAATCATCTCAGATCGAGTTTTCTGAAATGAGAAATTTTCAACAGAAAATTTTAGACTTGAGATGTTGAATTTATGACTGTCTGTACTCAGACTGTCTGAAACAATCTCGCATCATCATTTTGGCAATTGGTATGACAAAGACAATTGCATAGGTTATACCAATGCAAAACTAAAAATTAAGTAAGTAAGTAAGTAAGATTTCATTAGGAATTGTGAGTTGAGATTTTTTCCTCTTTCAAATAATTTGTATTACTATTTCCTCCAGGCTTCTGCTAAATAATCACATACCGCTAGTAAGGAAACTGGTAAGAAAACGGTAAAGAAATCGGAAAGAATCACTAAAATCCATAAATATTAATATTCTGTGATATTTATTTGAGAAAATTAGTCACGAAATATGCTAAACGTAAAAATCCTATTTGATGTATGAAAAAAAGGCCAAGGGACAAGCAAGACAATGACAATTGTACAGACAAGGGTTCATCGCGTCTCTAACCATTGACTCACGAAGCGCAGTAAAATTATGGAGGGGATCTCAGGTCTAAAGACGCAGAATAGTCAAACGTAATTGCAATTTTTTATGAGGATTCTCCTGGTTGAAGATGATGTGCGCCTTGCAGAAACCTTGGCAGAAGCTCTAACCGATCAGCTATATGTGGTTGATGTTGTCCATGATGGAGAAGCCGGGTGGTATCAAGCGAAAACCTTAGATTATGATTTGCTGTTGCTGGATGTGATGTTACCAGAATTGGATGGTATGAGTCTTTGCCAGCGATTGCGATCGCATGGTTATAATTGGCCGATCCTCATACTGACAGCCTGTGACACCATCAACGATGAAATTAATGGGCTGGATATGGGAGCAGATGACTATATAGTCAAACCAGTCGATTTACAAAAGCTGTTTGCACGGATTCGCGCCTTACTGCGTCGCGGATGTGTAACATCACCACCAATCCTGGAATGGGGCGAATTGCGTCTGAATCCCAGCACCTATGAAGTTAGCTACGGACAAACCCCGATTCATCTAACACCTAAAGAATACGGAATCTTAGAATTGCTTTTACGCAATGGTCGCCGCGTTCTCAGTCGCCGTGTGATGATTGAGCATGTCTGGGCGTTAGAATCACCACCAGAAGAACATGTAGTTAAAGTTCACATTCGGGGTTTGCGTCAAAAGCTTAAAGCAGCTGGAGCAAATGAAGACTTGATTGAGACAATTCACAGCATGGGTTATCGCCTCAATCAACAAAATTACTCAGGTGTGTGACATACTCCTACACTGATTGCAAGCAATACAGTGTAGGCTTCTCAGCGACTCCCGGTATCCCGCGGACATTAACTGAGCTTTGTTTTAAGTCCACGAGAAGCCCCTCCGCAGACTATGCAATTTCTTACACCTCGGCTTCGCTCGGTGTAAGTCTGAGCGAAGCCGAAGACTTACCTTGTACCCTACGAATTTTACTGTCCTGGATGAGATGCTGGCTTGTTCGCACTATCGGACAAACCCTCAGGCAATTCGTATTAATCAAGATGTGCCTACTTACTTTTATGCTGTGCAACGGAGTCGCTTACCAATGATCGCAGTGCCACTGGGCAGAGGCTTATCAGACACCAATACGGGCGAAGTTAGCCAAAATAATTCTACCAGAAAAACAAGGGATCATGGTGACTCCTCACCGACCCCTTGTCCTGTCAAACCTTCGGCTTGAATTGCTTAGGGGTCAGTTCGTCGCCACCCAAAAATTCATCTCATCGCTCCTGCTGTCGCAGTGAGCGAGAGGCTTCTTTTTGTTTTAGCTAAATTTTGTTTCTAATTATTGACGTTTCCACGCCAAGTATCGATTTAAATCTTTGCTATTAGCCATATAAATAGCAATAACTGCGCTGAGAACTGCCATTATCAAACTACCGACAATGAGCAAACTGGATAATTTTGAAATCAGTGCTATCACCATTGTGACTAAAATCACAGTCAGGAAACTACAAATACCAATCATCAGCCATTTCGCCCATTTCCGCCCCTGGAAAACAAAATACATAACGCCAATCGTGAATAAAATACGTCCAATTGCCCATTTATCTCTGGCAATTGTTACTAGGGTAATATCTAAAAGACAAAGCACCAGAAACATAATAAATAATGTATTTCTGGCTTTTAATGCACCTCTATCTATCTGAAGCATAGTTATATAAAGCTAGAGAATCTATGTTTATTCTGACTAAATCTTATTACTTTTAGATAGCAAATTTCCCCTAATACCCAAATATTAGGGGAAATTAACACCTTATATAATACAGCAAATTGAAATTAAAATTGTTAAATTCAAAATTCAAAATTGAAGATTTTGGATGAAAGCTGTACAATTGCAGTTGCTTCAATAGCCAGTAATTTAATTGTATAGCTAATCCAAAATCTCAAATTAGCTATGTGGATAATCTAAAATTCAAAATTGATTAACCGCTCGCTTACCACTCTTCTTTAAAAGAATACTCTTCTGCGTGAGACACTGCATTACCCGCAGGAATCGCTGGTTCTTCCAACTGTACTTGAGCTAAAGTTGGTATCTCTTCATGTGCCGAAGAAAGCAAATCACTGTCAGCGATTTTAACTAGTGACTCAGGAGAATCAATTGTTGCGTCTGAATGATGGGAAGGTGATAAAGTAACACGGGTAATTTTACCACCCTGACGATTAATGCTTTTAATCGTTTGCGACAGACAATTATATGGAATTGTCTTCGTATAATGTGCCTTCCGCATTAACTCTCGATGACAACCCCCTGTAACTTCAATTGTCACTTGACGACTGCTATAGTCACTAAAATCGCCAGGATCAATGATTGTGCTTGCCATACAATAACCTTGAAATTAGATGCTGTAAGCAACTTATCATCAACCGGAATCCAGGAACAACCGAAGTATTTACTAATTTTAAGCGGAGAGAATAAGGAAAAGGGGACAAGGAGGATAAATGAAAATTGTACAGACGCGATTTATCGCGTCTCTGAGCAATGACTATTGACTAATAAGGCATTCCATCTTTGTGGATGAACTTCCATTTACCATCCACAAGTAAAGCCTGAATATCGTCATCAGGATATTGTCCTTCGTCTCCCGCAGTTCTATCACCTACTTCTAGGTAGACAACATCCTCAGTAGTTTCGTTAATTAGATGGTGCGCATTACCAGTACCAGCTTTGAAACCTGCACACATTCCGGGAGCAAGTACAGTATTTCCATCATCTGTGCGTAGTGTGGGATACCCCTGTAAGATATAAATGAACTCGTCTTGTTTGGTATGAGCGTGACGGAGAGAGGAAATAGCATTAGGTACTAAGCGTGTAAGATTTACACCAAAGTTTGTCAGTCCAAATAAGTCGCCAAGTGGACGTTTCTCTCTTCCTTGCATCCGGGAAGCGAATGGTTCAGGATAGTTAGAAACTTTAGTCCTTGCTGGTACATCAGCCGCATTGATGGCTATCGGCCTTGTTTCTTGTGACATACAGGCTTTCCAATAGGGGACAATGTGTGCATACTACATTGATAGGAATCCGCTTTGATTACTGAAATTATTTGCCTAGGGAGGGAACAGGGAACAGGGAACAGGTAAGAAGGAATAAAAGTGTACTGAGTTTTTTATCCAAATCAAATATAAGTCCTATATTGACCATTGACTATTGACCATTGACCATTGACCATTGACCATTGACTAATCATAATCTCTGTCTCTGAATCAATTGGCTAAATAATCCTGGTTGCTGGGCGAGTTGGTCAAAGTTACCTTGTTGGACTAACCTACCATTTTCCAATACATAAATGCGATCGGCGTTGCGAATGGTGCTGAGGCGATGAGCAACAACAATCCGGGTAACATTCAACTTTTCTAAACTTTCGCTAACTATCGCTTGGGTGCGGTTATCTAAGGCGCTGGTGGCTTCATCAAACACCAAAATTCGGGGACGTAATGCCAAAGCTCTGGCAATTAATAACCGTTGTCGCTGTCCGCCAGAAAGGTTTGTCCCCCCTTCGCTGACTACGGTATGCATCCCCATTGGCATGGCGGCGATATCATCGGCTAAACCTGCCATTCTCGTAGCTTCCCATGCTTCTTCCATTGAGATGACAGCGTTACTGGAAATGTTTTCAAAGATGGATGCAGACATTAAGCGGCTATTTTGCAAAACTACGCCTAATTGACGGCGAACAGCATTGACATCTAATCCGGACAGTTCTTGCCCATCATAATTAATACTACCCGATTCTGGTGTGTCAAATCCTAACAACAATCTAAATAAAGTAGACTTACCACTCCCCGAAGGCCCCACCAAGGCGATAAATTCTCCTGGTTCTGCCCGTAAGCTGACATCATCTAAGGTGAGTGCGCCATCAGGGCGGTAGCGAAAAATTACATGGCTAATCTCGACTCTGCCTGATAATCTGCCTGGGTCAGTTTTGCTACCGTCAACTTCTGGGGTTGCTTGGAGGATAGGTTGGGCGCGTTCCCATAATGGTAAAGCTTCTAAGATATCGACGGCGGTACTGCTTAAGCTCGTCGCTCCACTAATAAATGTACCAAATGCTGCATTAAAAGCTAAGAAATGTCCCGGGGAAAAAGTTCCGCCATTGGCTTGGGATTGTTGCAGTAAATTAGTGGCGAAGGCAAAAATTATTACAGGAGTTAAGGCGGAGAGAAGATTGTTAATTACTACCAAATTATCTTCGATACTTTGAGCATCGAGCATATAGCGTAATTGCTGGCGATATTGCCCGCCCCAGTAAGCAAATGCTCTCGCTTGTGCGCCATTAGTCCGAAATTTAGCGACACCGTTGATGATTTGTACCATCATCCCAAAGAGTTTACCTTGCATTTCTAGTAAGGGGCGGACTTTGCGGATGGTGAGAATACCGGAAATAATGGTGACAGCTATATTAATTAAGGCGACAAAAACAGCAATTAAGGCTAAGGAAGGACTGTAGTAAAACAGCAATCCTAAATTGAGCAGGGAAAAAAAGCTGGAAAATAAAGTTTTGAGTAATGTATTGCTGAGTTTTTGGCGAATTTGACTGATAACAGCAACACGGGCGCTTAAATCACCGATGGAATATTGGCGGAAAAATGAAGCTTTGAGATTTAATAATCTATCCCAAATAGCCGCTTGGGTGGAAGTATCGGCAAAGGTTTCTAAGCGCATTATCGCTACGCCTTGGGTGAGTTGAAATAGGGTTGCGCCTAGAGTTGTGGCTACTAATCCAAAGGCGATTTGGTATAAGAGCGATTTATTGTCATCAGGAATGGCTTGATCGATAAGGATGGCGGTAGCTTGGGGTGTAATCATCCCCAATAATGCGATCGCAATTCCGGTGAATAAAATTGTCGCTAGTTCTTTAGAACGTCCTTTAAAGGCGAACTGTAGCAAGTTCAATACCTTGAGGTTTGCTGGTAAAGGACGATAAAAGGTGTAAGCTGTCGGTGATATCGTTGCAGCGATTTGGCGATCGCATTTTATCCGCTTTTGTTCTATCGGATCGATAATTTCGTAGCGCGTCTCCGAAATGGGTAACAGTGCCACCGGGCGGTTATCTGCTAAAGTATAAGCTAACAAAGCGCCGCTATCTTGCTGCCACCAATTATCCCGCAAAGTGATGCGCCGGATGCGAATCCGGGAAGCCCGTGCGATCGCATCTAAGGGATCGCGTACTCGTCGCAAGTCTTCTGAGTTTGCTGGGGGACGAATGGATATGCCTAATACTTTTGCTACTGCCCCGGCGGCAAATAACAGTGCTTCTTCGGAGTCGATTGCTGGTTTTGTGGGGGATTTAGGCGTTGTATCAGCATCGAAGATGTTAGCAAAGTTACTGAGAGTAGAGGCGATCGCTTGATTATTTAACCGTTCCCTGGCTTGAAATCTAGCTAACTCTGCGGTGTTGGCTTGTTGTTCGAGTTGGGAAATTGCTTGTAAAACAAATATTTGTAAATGATGTAATCCGGTTAATAATGTATGAGTATCGGCTAAATCTGTAGTAGATACAGCATCAATTTCAATTACATCTTGAGCTTGTAACCAGAGATATCCATATAAAGGAATGCGTCCAATTTCGGAGGTGATTTCTAAGGTATCTAAGCCTAATAAATTACCTTTTCCTTGGAGAATTTGCGTCCACACAACCATGTCATGTGGTGCTTGAAATATTTCTTTTTCGCCTAATATAGTACATCCGGGAATGTTCGCGGGTGTGGGGATTTTGGGGGAGATGATTTCAGCGACGGATGAACTAAGAAGTTGTACCCAATTTTCAATTAATTCGGGTGTGGAAGTTGGAGAAAATTCGGATTTGGTAATTTGTAATAGTTCGGTTTCTTCTAAAGCAACTGCGAGGATTTGATAATGTCCGTTTGGGGAGTTTAATTGAGCGGAAAACATGGCTGCGCCGGCTTTGACACTAAATAGATAGCGTCGTCTTCCTTTGGGTATACCATGTTGGACGTTGATGGCGAAGATGGCGAGGGAACCGGATTTGACTAGCCAAATTGTTTCTGGGTTGTCGAGTAGTAGGGGGTCGTTATTTTTGAATATATATGATTCACTGAGTGGGTTGGTTTGATTTTCTTCAGCTAGCATAGTTAAATTTCTTCTTACTATATTAGGAAATTTATTCTCCTCTGCGCCTCTGCGTCTCTGCGTGAGAAAAAAATGAATTGAACCGCCAAGACGCCAAGGACGCCAAGAAAGGAGAGTTGTAGAGAGTTTTTTTGGTTTAGCCTTCGCTTTTAATTAAGTCTAAATAATGCCCTTCGACTTGACTTAATTCGTCATGAGTACCGCGTTGGACGACTTTACCGCGACTGAGAACTATGATTTCATCGCAATCACGAATTGTACTCAAACGATGGGCGACAATTACGCAGGTACAGCCGCGTAAACGTAGGTTTTGATCGATGATTTTTTCGGTTTCTGCATCTAAGGCGCTGGTGGCTTCATCCATTAATAAAATTGAGGGATTATTGACTAAGGCGCGGGCGATTTCTAATCTTTGACGTTGTCCCCCACTCAAGTTACTTGCGCCTTCTAATAAGTCTGCATTGTAACCTCCAGGAAGCGATCGCACAATTTCATGCACAGCAGCATCGCGGCAAGCTTGGATTAAGTTACTATCAGGTATGGTAGTATCCCACAAGGTAAGGTTATCGCGAACGCTACCAGCAAATAGCATAATGTCTTGTTCGATTGTGGCGATGGAGTTTACCAATATCTGAGGCGGAATTTGCTGTTTGGGTTGTCCATCGAAGTAGATTTCCCCTGCCCAAGGTTGGTATAATCCGGCTACTACCTTGGCGATGGTGGATTTACCAGAACCGCTACCACCAACTAACGCTACACGTTGTCCTGGTTTGAGGGAAAGACTAAAATTTTCAATTAGCGGTGGTGCAGTTCGGTTATAGCCAAAGGTGATGTTACGCAGTTCGAGATATCCTTCCAGTTTAGGGGAAGTAACAGACCAATCCCCCCTGCTCCCCTGCTCCCCTGCTCCCCTGCTGTCTTCCACCGGGTTGCGTAAGACATCATCTAGGCGATTTAAGTTTCCTTCCAGTTCTTGTAAATCCCCACCTAAACTGATGAGTTGACTTACCGGTTGCATAAATTGCTGCATTAAGGATTGAAATGCAATTAACATCCCAATACTCAACCCCCCATTGATGACGCGGAATCCCCCGACAACCAGCAATAACATGGAGGTAATCCCAGATAAAAAGCTGGGTAAGATTCCCAAACTCTGATTGAGATTGTCCATATCTTGACGCACATTAATGGCTTTGGCGTAATATCCAGCCCAACGGGTGAAAAAATCGGACTCTAAACCAGAAGCTTTCAAGGTTTCCATACTTTGCAAACCTGCGATCGCAATCCCGCTCACTTTGCCTTGTTCCTGCATTAGGCGTATATTAGTATCAACCCGCAATCCAGCTACCCATTGCAACGCTACAAGATTGACGACGACAAAGGCAATACCAATCAGAGTTAATAGGCGATCGTATTGCCACATGACAATGGCATAAAAAATTACCATCACGGCAGAAATTACCGTTGTTGCCAGTTTACCAGAAAGGAGATTAGCCAGGCGATCGTTAAGTTGAATTCTGCTGCTAATTTCCCCAGCAAAACGTTGATCGTAAAAACTTACAGGAAGATGGAGCAAATGCCAAATAAATTTACTCGACATTCCCATTGCTAATTTAATTTTTAGTCGTCGCAATAACTGTAATTGCAAGCGTGTTAACAAACCACTTAATAAAGCAGTAAATAACATCGCAAATATTAGCGGACGCAACCAATCATCTCGACCTTGAATTAATACTTCATCTACAAATACTCGCGAAAATGTGGGGATGGCCAAACCAGGTATTACTAATAAAAATCCCGCCAATACACAATAAATTAAAGACCAACCTGAACCGCGTAATCGTGAAGTTAGAGCTAAAACTAAACTCGGTTTATGTCCCCCCGATTTAAAATCCGTACCCTTTTCAAATACGAGAACTACCCCGGTAAAAGCTTCGCTAAATTCCCCTACAGAAACCGTCCGTCTTCCCGTCGCTGGATCGTTTAAATAAACGCGCTGTTTACTAAAGCCTTCAACGACTAAAAAATGGTTGAAATTCCAAAATACTATATAAGGACATTGAATTTGTTCTAGTGCTGGTAAATCCGCCTTAAAACCTTTAGCTTGTAATCCGTAACTCCGCGCCGCATTTAAAATATTTGAAGCTTTACTTCCATCTCTGGAAATTCCGCAAGCTTGGCGTAATTCTGCTAAGGGGATAATTCTGCCATAGTAACCTAAAATCATTCCCAAAGCTGCTGCACCACATTCTACTGCTTCCATTTGGAGTAATGTTGGTGTGCGGCGAATTGAAGGGATTTTATTAAATAAAGATTTCATAGTTAATATTATTTATTAGTAAAGTTGCACAAGGTTTTAATTTTTTAAACGCAAAGGTACGCTAAGGTTAACGCAAAGGGGCGCAGAGTTTTTTTAGATATCTATCTTTGAGGAGAATTATGTGCATCTATTCTTCCTTGGCGTTCTTGGGGTTCTTTGCGGTTCCATTGATTTCTTTTTTTTCTCACGCAAAGGCGCATAGACACGAAGTGGCTTCCCGCAGGGTAGGCGCAAAGAAGAAGGCGCAAGTTAGAAATTATACAAGAGGTTTAATTATTTGGAATATAAGAAGATTAAACCTCTTGAAAATCACGAATTACCCCAATCCTGTCAAAGATTTGAAAATAGGTAATACAAAGGTAATCGGTGCGCGTTCTTCAACTGTAATCCTTACAGAAGTTGTGGTTCCTGCTGTAATTTCTAAGTCAGGCCCTTTTGATGAAGACCAACGATAGCTTTTATTAGTAGAAGTATCTGGTTGAAGTTCGCTAAAAACTGCTATTTGCGCTCCTTGACTCAATATACCTGGTAAAATATCAGGATTACCAATTAAACTGGCTACACCTTGCTGTGTTACCGGGAATGCAGAAATATTGGTTACCTTCGCTTCTATTCCCCCAAATTCTTCGCGTTTCACGGTAGAAGGTGTAACTTGTAAAGACATCCCCTGTTTAATTTTTTTACCTTCACTTACAGGTAAAAAAGTCACATTAACTAATTTCGCAGATTCTTCATTAGCTGCAATTGTCCCAATTCCTCCACCTGGTTCTAATTGTTGTCCTGGTTTGGCGGTGATTTCTAGAATTCTTCCGGTGTAATCGCTGACAATTTGACTAGTTTTTTGTAATTGTAATTCTAATTGAGCAATGACACGTTGAGTTTCTTGAATTTCTTTTTTTCTGTTAGTTACAGTGGTGAAATCTTGTTCTTTTTGGGTTGCTTGACGACTTTCTAAAGCCTTTAATTGGGTTTGAATCTCATTAATTTGATTGAGATTATTCATATACTGACGTTCGGTGTCAGTTTCCCTTAATTCCAGTTGATTTAATTGGGATTTGGCTTCATTGATTTGTGCTTGAGCATTTTTATAGTCTTGCTCTGCTTGTAAAGCTGTATCTTGGGGAACAGCACCTTGTTTAAAGAGTTTTTTCCGTTTTTGCCATCTTTCATGATAAATCGGTAATAATTCTTGTAAAGTTTGGATACGTTGTTGCAGATTGAGACGTTCGCGTTTCATTACAGTTTGTGTTTGTTCCCGCAACGCTGGGGTGAGAGATTGAACTATTTCTAAACTTCTTTGTAATGTTTGACGCTGTTGCTGAATCGCTATCTCTTCTAAATTAGAACGCTGTGTTTGCACTTGATTGGCGGTTTCATCTTGAAAACGTAACTGTGCTAATTTTTCTCGCGCTAGTTGCAATTGCTTGCGTAATTCAGCTTGATCTATAGTTGCAATCACTTGACCTTTTTTCACGCGATCGCCTACTTGCACATTTAACGCTAAAATCCTTCCAGGGTTAGCTGCTTGCACAGTCACCACTTTACTAGGATAAATTAATACCCCTCTTCCTGAGACAACTATCGGGATACGCCCAAACACACTCCAAGCAGTTCCCACCGCTACCAAGGAACCCAGCGCCAACAAAGAAAACCAGCGTTTCGGATTTGTTACCTTAATTAATTGATCGAGTTGTTCCGGCGAAGCAACTCTATCTAAAGCTTCCTGACGAAAAATATTCCGTTTCTGCGTATCTTGCTGTGTTACCATTTTTTCACCTTTATTTAGAGGCTAGGGGTTAGGGGCTAGGGGTTAGGGAAGGGGCAGGGGTGCAGAGGAAGCAGAGGGGGTAATAAAATAAATACTCAATGCCCAATGCCCAATGCCCAATGCCCAATTACTCAATCCCAATCCGTTTGAGCATCCAGTCAAACCGCGCTCCGGCTAACGCCACCTGTGAGAGAGAATTAAGATTAAGTTCGTTAGCGTAGGATTGATCTAAAGATTGTCCGCTACTGTAAGTCAGTCGCCCATATCCTAAGCGTTGAGCGATCGCTTGTTGTTTATCCGCCAACAAAATCCCCAACACGCGGTAAAATCGAGATGCAAAGCCGACATCATGCAATAGTTTTGCTGACAATCGCCACTTAGGAATCGATAATACTCGTGAGTTCCGTATTGTCCTCACTGTCACTGCTGGCGGTTGGACTTCAATAAATGGGGTTTCGCCCACAATATCGCCCCGCCATAATCGCGCAAATTCCTTTTCTAAGACTTGATTTTCGCTATCTTCTAAATTAGAAAAAGCTCTGGTTAAGGGGTTAATTTCCCCTGTTGCGGCATTTAAAGCTACAGCCCCATCAAGTAAAATATGTAACGCTTCTATCGGTCTACCGCCGCGAATTAAGACAGAACCAGCCGCAAATTGTTCGACTTTTCCCGCCGCAATTAACCAATCAATATCAGCATCCTGTAACTCTGCAAAGACAATCAAAGCTTCCCGCAATTGGGATTGACTCAAAACTACCGTACTGTTCCCCAACTGATTCATCAATTGTTCTAGACGATTGGCTAACAGCACTGCACTGGCGCGGTAGAGATGCGCCGCAAAACTCAAATCTTGTTGTAGTTTTTGGATTAGTTGGAATTTGGGAATTGTTAACACCAAAGATTTGGTTTTCGCGCTCACAGTAGTTGCAGGTAGATAAGTTTCAATAAAGGGAATTTCCCCTACCATCTCCCCACTAGATAACCGCGCAATTTCCCTTCCGGGTAAAGTCCCACCTTCTAGCACTGCAAAAGCACGTCCCAACGGATTATTATCCGACTGATTTAGTGAAACTGTCAATGCACCATCAAGGAGAATATGCAGTGCATCTAGGGGTTGATTTTGTTGAATCAAAACCTTTCCCGGCGCAATTTCTGCTTGCTTTCCTACCGCCAACATCCAATCTATATCTTCATTACTAAGTTCTTTTAATAGAACCTCTGCCATTACTCAACTCCCTATAAATCAACGAATGGGAGAAAAATTCTGCAACCTTCACCCCTAATTTCTCATTACTCAACCGTCAACACTGCCTTGCGGGACGCTACGCGAACGACAGGCTCCCTTCGACAAGCTCAGGGCATCGCAGTGCAGCGCAGTCAACAGTCAACAGTCAACCGTCAACACTCCTCTCATTTCCTACCAAAAAGCTTGGCGAAACCACTGACAAAACTCAGCGCATCGCTTACGGAACTAAAGCCCAAACCGATAAATTGAAATGCGGAGGAAGATATATAAGAAGATCTAAAAAGAGAATTTCTGCTGTTTCTGCGAAAATTCCGGCGATTGACGGAAAATATATCTCTTTGTTCAAAAGTGGAGCCAGATAGGTAAATATCGATTCCACCTGAGACTGCGTCTAGTTCTTCGGGCGATAATTCAACGGGACTATTATTTATATTTGTTTCATTAGACATTCTTTTATCCTGCGGAATGCTGCTGAAACTTAGATATTTCTGGGGGGGTGGAACTTATGCAAAATGCTAGACAGCCTTTGGCGTAGCTTTGTTTAGCGCCTCAAGTCTTCCAGAGAAGCCCCATCTCCTCATCTCCCGTTCCCAAGCTGTGAGACGATGGAATTGGTCACAAAGATCATTTTTATTGGCGATCGCAATTATATCTGCAGCAATCGTCAAACAACGCTCATCATCAAAAAAGTGATAGTAGACGAGCAACGCTTGCCTACCATTTTCTCTTACCGTCACTTAATTAACAGCTAGATTTTACAGCGAATTGCAAGTTGGTGAAGTACAGATAATCGTTGATTGTAGGGGCATTGGCACTGCCATGCCCCGAAGCGCGTACCTCATTTATCTGAAATATGCTGTAATCGTAAACAGCCGCTAAGATTGAGAGCAACTGAGCCAATTAAGATGATAAATCCCATTAATTGAGTAGGTACAATTGATTCATGGAGAATTGTCATATTCAGAATGAGGGCAAATAGCGGAGTCAATAATGCCAGCATTGAACATATTTGTGTTGAATTTAGATGCAATGCTTGATTCCAAAGTAAAGTCGCAATAATAGAAGTAAATACTGCTAAATAGATAATACCCAACCATTCAGTTATGCTTAATGTCCATGTCAACCCAAATGCTGGGACTAAACCGAGTAAAAACAACATACCAAAGCCATTAAACAGAAATATTCCTACATGCGCATCAAATTTTTTATGCTGAATTAGCACGCAGAAAAAAGCCCAAGTTGCAGCAGCGATGAAGGTGGCAAAAGCCCCAAAATTAAGTTGAATACTTAATAAGTGATTTTGGGCAATCAACAAATATACTCCCACAAAACCAGTAATTAGCAGCAAAATTGATTTGTAAGATAAGCGTTCGCGAAACCAAAAACCAGCAAAGATTGTCATCAGCAATGGATATATATAAAATATCCCAACTACTTGGGAAGCGGGTAGAAGTTGATAACCTTTTAAGCAGGAGATTGGTTGAATTCCCGAACCAATAATTCCCGCAATCATGAAGAAAAACTGCTGATTTTTCCATTCTTGGTAGAGAATAGGCAGTTTTTTTTGCATAACAATATAGATACCAAGAATGCAAGTAGATAATAAAGTAACATAGAATGTCGTGGTGAAACTATCAACATTTGACAACGTTAATTTGACAGTTGTACCCATTGTTGACCAAATTAAAATAGCCAACAATGCAGATAAGATACCTCTGAAACAGAAGGCAGAGTTTTTCAAGTTATAAACCGTCATAATTATTGACTTAATTTATGTAGCTACTTTCATAAGTCAAGATTTCACAACGGTCAATAGTTATACTACTGTTCTTTTGTCTCAACTATTAGCGAACTCAGCAATAGTATATCTAGGTAAGCGTTGCTCACCCTACATATACCTAATTTTTTATATAGGTATAAATCTGTGATTTTTAGCCTTTTAAAGGCAAATAAATTGTAAAAGTTGCGCCTTGATTAGGAAGGCTATTAGCTGTAATAGTACCTTGATGAGCTTCGATAATTCTTTTGGTGATTGCTAACCCCAAACCATTACCACTACTTTTGCGGGAAGGGTCTGTAGTATAAAATTGCTCAAAAATTCGGGGTAAATCGCCTTCTTTAATCCCTTTTCCTTGGTCTTGAATTTGAATAACTGCTTGTTTTCCTTTGCTGTATCCAGAAATCAAAATTTGAGAGTTAGGGGGTGAATGTTTAATCGCATTATCTAACAAATTGAGAATTGCTTGTAATAATCGCTCTGGATCGCCTTCAATCTGTAAATTTTCTACCTTAACTTCCAAAGAAATTTTCACAGTTTGCATTCGCGGTTCGATTGCATTCACCGCACGATTAATTAATCCTCGCAGGGGGATGGTTTGCTGTTCGAGTTTGGTAACTCCCGCTTCTAAACGCCCTAAATCGAGGAGATCGTGAATTAAACGCGCTAAACGTTTGATTTCGCTGTCGATAGTGAGAAAAAAGCGATCGCGTAATTCTGGTTCTTCATAAGCTCCCCCTTTGAGTGCGTCTACTGTTACCTGAACGTTACTTATGGGGGTACGCAGTTCATGGGAAACATTGGCTAAAAACACTCGCCGTTCTTGATCCAAAGACGCTAATCGCTCGCTCATGCGATTTAGTTCGGCGGCTAATTGATCTAACTCATTATTCTCATGAATCGTGAGTTTATCGCCAAAATGTCCGCCACCTAAGCGAATAGCAAAGTGCTGCATAATCTCAATCGGTTTGGCGAGACTACGCGCGAAGCGACTGCTAATAAACGCACACAGCAAAATGGTGATTCCTAGCGTACCTAAAACACTCCAAAATACCCGCGCAAACTGTCGCTGAAATTGCTCCAGCGTCATCGACATGCGCAATACACCTAAAAATTGACCGTTGCGTTCAATTGGTCGAGCAATATAGAGTCTGTCTTGTTGGGATAAAACTCCTTTGGCGATTCCTTGATCTACGTGATTTTGGAGAGCTACGCGCATTCCTGGAACCTGATACCAATCTTTCACTTGAGAGTCGAGCCTTGGGGCAGATGTAGCAATAAGCTTACCTTCTTGAGTAAAAACACGTAAAGTAACCGTTTGTGGTGCGCCGTATCGCTTGACTAACAACTGTACCCGGGGAATATCTTTTTCTGTGAGTGCATCTGCAACACTTTCACTTAAAGCACCCGTCCAGTTATCCAAATCAACTTGTCGCATTCGCATAAAATAATCAGCGAATGACCAGAGAATATAACCTGCTAGCAGCGATGTGCCAAAAGCTGTCAGCATCAGGTAAGTGCCTAACAGCTTGGCATGAATGGTGTTTAACTTAATGCGGGAAAAGAAGCCCTTCATTAAGGCTTGTCCTCGTCTGAACGACGACGCAACACAGCTTTGATGCGTGCTAGCAATTCGCGAGTATTGAAGGGCTTAGTCACATAATCATCAGCTCCAGCTTCCAAACCCCAAACTTTATCTACATCCTGATCTTTAGCTGTGAGCATAACAATAGGCACATTAGAGAAGGCGCGAATTCGCCAACAAACTTCCATACCACTAACTTCAGGAAGCATCAGATCTAACAAAATGATATCTGGTACTTGCTTGTGGAACTGTTTGATTGCATTATGCCCATCAACGGCTGTACTCACTGTGTAGCCTTCTTTTTGTAATGTATATGTGAGACTGTCGCGCAGAGCAGCTTCATCATCCACGAGTAAGACATGTGGCATTTGCGATTTTGAATTTCAAACGACTTTTTGTATTTATAATTTGTCGGCTCTTCTGTATCTCTGCCATCCTTCTTAGGGAAGAATGCGATCGCGACTACCATTTAGGGACTTCTAAGAAATAAATTATCCAATCTTGTGGGGTGGGCAGCGTTCGACTGAGCGCTCACGCCGAAGTCTTGCCCGCCTTTGACTATGGGCGGGCGAGACGCCCACCCCACAATAAATAGTTGTATATTTTTTTATTTGGAAGTCCCTTAGATACTGCCAAATAAAAAATCAATCGCTATGCAGCAAGGGGGCAGGGGTAGTAAAGAAAAATCTGATTAAATAAATTGGGTAATTTATTCTCTGGAAGTATCTTACAGCAGATGATGGCTGTGCGAATCTCGATTATAAGGGCACAAAATTCTGTACCCTTACATATTGATTTGTTTACCAGAAAATAGTTAATTTACTTTGCCATTCTCCTGAAGTTGCTGCAATTGCACATCGTTAATCCAAATTGCTTGTTGAGGAACAGGAATGGTAATTCCAGCTTCATCAAAGGCAATTTTGAGACGGCGACGATATTCTCTGGCTACATCCCATTGCTTGAGAGGTTGGGTTTTAATCCATACACGAATAATTAAACCGCGATCGCCAAAATTATCAACCCCTAAAACTTTTGGTGTCTCGACAATTTGATGTTGCCATATCGGATCTTCATCCATATCTAAAGCTACAGTACTAATTAACTGCAAAACCTCGTCAATATTGGCTTGGTAGTCTACTGGAATGGTTAAATCGGCTCTAGACCAACGGCTAGAAAGATTGGCGACGATTTTAATTTCACTATTGGGAATAGTAATTAATCGTCCTTCCGAATCGCGGACTTGAGTCATCCGCAAATTGAGATTTTCAACTAAGCCGCCGACTGTACCGACGTTAATCACATCGCCTAAGGCGTATTGGTCTTCGAGGATAATCAAAAAGCCGTTAATCGCATCTTTAATCAGGTTTTGCGAAGCTAGGGAAACTGCTACACCCACTAAACTTGCACCTGCTAATAAGGGAACTACATCTATTCCCAAGGCGACTAAGGCGAGGAAAAAACCAAAGATTACACAGGTAATAGTGGCAATACTTTTAGTTACGCCAGAAAAGGTAGAAACACGTAATTGCAAGCGTTCGGAAGTGTCCGAATTAAATAAAGCACCGCTATTAATAAGAGTTGAGGTAAAGCGGTCAATCAGCGCATAGCTAAAACGAATTACTACATAAGTTCCTAGCGCCACAATCCCCAATCTCAGAGGAATTTGGGCAGCTGAGAGAATTCCTAGCTGAAGAATTCTGGTGTAGGGAAATAAACCCAAAATTGTGAATGTACCACCACCCCAAATTCCCGCTTGGGTTAGCTGAAACAGACGTTTTTTAACTTCGTCTAAATGCCGATATTGTTGTTGATTTAGTTGCGTGGTAATTTGTTGCGTTTGACGCGAAGCCGGAAGGCTTAGATGTATGGCATTTTTTTGCGAACGAAGCTGCCAATGATATACACCCCAACTAGCAGCAATCATTGCTAAGGCGATCGCAGCTGCTATTTTACCTTGGTCAATTAAAAATTGCGTGTTCCGCTCTTGCTTTGCCCGTTGAAAAGCATCTTGCAATGTATCCGCAATTTGATTGGCGCTCAGAGTTGCATCTTCCTCTCGCAGTCTGGCGTCTTCGGAAGTGACAGTCATGAGGTATTGACCGTTGATGGTAATTACAGGCACATTGTTGGTATTTTCTACCTGGACATTAATTGACTGTGCCGAGGAACGCAGATAACTTTGGCTAATTTCATTCAAGTTTTGTTGAATATTTTGCGATCGCTCTGGGAAATTGGTTCTAGTTGCTGCTATCTGAAACAACCTGCGACCGTCTAAATAGATCCAGCCACTAACAGTTTGTTTGTCTGAATCTTTACTTACACTACTAGGAGTTGGCAAGTTCGGTAAAAAGGGAATTTGAGCTGTAGCTTTGGGGACTGAGACAACAGCGATCGCCATTGAACTCATCAGCGCCAAAAATTTCAAGCGCACTCCAAAACCTCCTTGCTAAACATCTTCTATGGAATACCCGCCCAGTTATCCTCCACAATAATTTTAAGTAAATGTACCTATCTAAAGTTGAATTTGTCTTTGGTAATGAGATATTTTTGAATTTCAAGAAAATGTATCTTTAGGCAGATGACATCATACTTTGTTTACTGCAAGCAATAACTACAGGAATTTTGGATATTACTCCGATCCAGGATAAAGGAAAAATGAAAAAAGTATAAATTAAATATCCAGTACTTATACTCATAACTGGCAATAGCTTCCTCATTCAAAAATTCATATTTAGTAGTTGATAAATTCATCTTGCTACATCTGTTTTCAGTTGACAGAAACCCAATCAAACGTCAAGCTAGTTCAGAGAATCTTCGACTAGTGTTTGGTGATGACAGCCAAAAATTGCGAGTCGTGGAATAATCTATTAGAGTACGTAAAGGTTACGTACCTTTTTTGACTTTTTAGAGGACATTTTTGATGACCGCAACTTCTCCCCGATTAAAGCACGAGGTTAAAGACCTCGCCCTAGCTCCCTTGGGAAGACAGCGTATTGAATGGGCTGGACGCGAAATGCCAGTTTTACGGCAAATCCGCGATCGCTTTGCTCAAGAAAAACCCTTTGCTGGGTTGAGACTAGTGGCTTGTGCCCACGTTACCACCGAAACTGCACATTTAGCGATCGCCCTGAAAGCTGGTGGTGCTGATGCAGTATTGATTGCTAGTAACCCCTTATCAACTCAAGATGACGTAGCAGCTTGCTTAGTCACCGATTACGAAATTCCTGTATTTGCGATTAAAGGCGAAGATGCGGAAACTTATAACCGCCACGTGCAAATCGCTTTAGACCATCGCCCCAACATTATTATTGACGACGGTAGCGATGTAGTTGCGGATTTGGTTAAACACCGTCAACATCAAATTGCTGATTTGATTGGTACCACCGAAGAAACCACAACCGGAATCGTGCGCTTACGCGCCATGTTCAAAGATGGCGTTCTTACCTTCCCCGCAGTCAACGTCAACGATGCAGACACCAAGCACTTCTTTGACAACCGCTACGGTACAGGTCAATCAACCCTAGACGGGATTATCCGCGCTACAAATATCCTGCTAGCTGGTAAAACCATCGTTGTAGTTGGTTATGGCTGGTGTGGTAAAGGTACAGCACTCCGCGCCCGTGGTTTAGGTGCAAATGTCATTGTTACCGAAATTGACCCAATTAAGGCAATTGAAGCCGTAATGGATGGCTTCCGCGTCCTCCCAATGGCAGAAGCTGCATCTCAAGGTGATTTGTTTATCACAGTTACAGGTAACAAACATGTAATTCGTGGCGAACATTTCGACGCAATGAAAGACGGCGCGATCGTTTGTAACTCTGGTCACTTCGATATTGAACTTGACCTGAAATACTTGGCAGCTAAAGCTACAGAAGTCAAGCAAGTACGCCCATTCACTGAAGAGTATAGATTACCTACTGGTAAATCAGTGATTGTACTAGGTGAAGGCCGCTTGATTAACCTCGCGGCTGCGGAAGGACACCCCAGCGCCGTGATGGATATGAGCTTTGCTAACCAAGCTTTAGCTGTGGAATACCTAGTCAAGAACAAAGGTAAACTCGAACCTGGTTTACACTCAGTTCCTAGAGAAGTAGATGAAGAAATTGCTCGCTTGAAATTACAAGCGCTAGGAATTCACATTGATACCCTAACAGCAGACCAAATTGAGTACATCAATTCCTGGACTTCTGGAACCTAAGCTTACCCTCATAATTTAGGGTGGCAAATATAACTTAATTTATCATTGGGATAGGCAACTTGCCTATCCCATTTTTATGGCGTTTCGTGTGTCATTTATCAGTTATTGAAAAAATCTAGTCGAATAAGCTAAAACACATCTAATTTGCAGATTAAATTTTATCAGTCTCTTGTGGGGTGGGCATCTTGCCCGCCCAAATCATGCAACTTAAATGCTGATTAGCTTACCCTATCCCTTTGTAGATAGTTTTTAGGTAGTGAAAGCCTTGCTGATTCTAGCTTTGAGATATAATTGAAATCATATGGATAATTATGCACAAAGTTGCAGTTAAATTAAACTAAATATTGCTATGCCGGCAAAAGATATCTTTCACGATGCAGTTAAAAATGCGCTTGAAAAAGACGGTTGGATAATTACAGAAGATCCCATATATTTAGATTTTGGAGGAGTTGAAATTTATATTGATTTAGGTGCAGAAAAATTAATTGCGGCACAGAAAGAAGGAGAAAAAATAGCCGTTGAAATCAAAAGTTTTATTGGAGGTTCAGCAATTTCTCAATTTCACACAGCGTTAGGACAGTTTATTAACTACCGAACTGCATTGAGTCAAGAAGAACCAGACAGAGAATTATATTTAGCTATTCCCAGTATCACTTATGAAACGTTTTTTAAACTTGAGTTAGTGCAAATCGTTATCCAGTCTCAAAACCTCAAGCTGCTGATTTACGAACCAGAACAGGAAGTGATTGAACGATGGATAAAATAGTCGAATATCGGGAAATAATTAAAAAATTGATTGTAGATTATGTTAATGAAGCTACAACCAAAGATGATGTAGAAAGACAAATGATTTTTGATACAGAACATGACCATTACCAATTAGTAAATGTAGGTTGGCGCAATCGCCATCGCGTTTACGGTTGTGTGCTGCATTTTGATATTAAAAATAATAAAATATGGCTGCAATATAATGGTACAGAAATTGACTTTGCAGAAGAATTAATTAAACAGGGTGTACCAAAACAAGATATTGTCATCGGATTTCATTCGCCATTTATGCGTAAGTTTACAGAATACGCAGTTAATTAAGGTTTCAGGAAATTTAATCTTTCTTTGATAATTGAAAGTTGCAGAGATAACTTAATTTTTTATGGCGATCGCATTTTTAATATCAAAAGTTATAACCATTTTGAGAGAAGATAGCGATCGCTTTCAACAAATCCTGCTTTTTTATACACAGTCTGAGCATGGATATTCTTGCTTTCTACCTCTAGATGTAGCGCCTGAACACCTTGCTCTCGGCAAATTTGCTCTGCAAGCTGTAAACCCTGCTTTCCAATTCCTTGTCCTCGATACTTCTGTTGAATATAGAATTCATCGATGAATGCATCACGCCCACCATATTCTATACTGAAACCAAATGTGACAACTAAATAACCAATAATCTGTTTGTCTTGATGAATCAGGTAGATTTGACCATAGGAATTATTATTTAAAATAAGTTTTAAAGCTGAACGTGCAGCTTGCTCATCAAAAGACAAGTGTTCGTGTGCATAGAATTCATTCATCAACTTCAGCAGCGTTTCTATGCTAGAAATAGATGCAAGTGTGAATACTGTTTCCATTGTTTAAAATCACATAGTTAAATATATTGCAAAGATTTATGGCAGAGAATTTCGGCAACTCCCCTTTGAGCATAAACAAACTGGTATAGTCGAGTTTTATTATTAGCTCGCATTCTTGTGAAATATTGGTATTAATTGAAATAATATTCTTGGCTCTAAGCCCATATATATAGACGTAGCCACAAAGATATTAAAAGTTACTCTCGCAGTGCATAACCAACACCACGCACTGTATGAACTAAGCGTTTCTCGTTATTTTCTTCTAATTTCAAACGCAGATAACGAATGTAAACTTCGATAATATTAGAATCTCCCATAAAGTCGTAACCCCAAACTTTCTCTAAAATCTGATCTCTAGTAAATACTTGACGGGGATGACTTAGCAGGTACTCTAACAAATCAAATTCTTTTGCTGTTAATTCAATTGCGCGTTTACCTCGAAATACTTGACGAGTGCGACGATTTAAACTCAAGTCTTCAAACTGCAAAACATCTTCGTCTGTTTCTTGAGTGCGGCGAAGATGGGCGCGGATTCTGGCTAAAAGTTCCTCAATGCTAAAGGGTTTGACTACATAATCATCTGCACCAGCATCTAAACCAGCCACGCGATCGCTTACTTCATCTTTTGCAGTTAATAATATCACGGGGATAGAGTTACCCGTTGCCCGCAGCCGCCGACAAATTTCTACACCCGATAATCCTGGTAGCATCCAATCCAGCACCGCTAAATCTGGTGATGTGTCTCGCGCTAAGGTTAAACCCTCAATCCCATCATGGGCTACACTCACCTGATAGCCTTCGCTACTTAATTCTAATTCCACAAATCGCGCTAGTTTGACTTCATCTTCCACTACCAGGATATGTGCTGTCATGTTTTTTGCCTCAAGTAGCTAATATGATAATAAAAGTAACTTTTAAAAATAACTTTACTGTAATCGTTAGATGCTATAGAAAAATGAGTTTTTCCTGAAAATAGTTAGAGATTTTGATAAGAAAATTTGCTTTTGTGTTGCTATCAGGGACTTTCGGGGATTATTGCTAATAAAATTTTAGCTGAGAAAACTAATATTTAAATCTCAGAATAATTTCATTTAGCTGTCAGTATCATCTCATATTCATGAATCAATCTATTAATTACAAGCTCTTTCACGCTTTAGAGTTAATAGTTCATCTAAAAAATAGGTATTGATTCATGAAAGGATTTATTTTTGGTGCTTTATCTACTTTAATTCTAGCTACATCTGCTACAGCGATCGCCACACCTGCGCCATCTCAACAGCTAATTGCACAAGCGCAATCGCAAACAGGCTATACAATTAACGTTCCCCATATCACTGGCTCTGGCGTATCGAATAATACTCACTTTATTAGAGTTGCAGTAGATGGGATGTCTGTACAAGATTTAATGATTACTCTCCCCTACCAGATGGAACGTTTTGAGCAAGTTCAAATTAAGGATCAATCGGGTAGAGAAATTGCGGCTAAGACACAGAGTACAAAAGGGCGTTTAACAATTACCTTTGATCAACCTGTAACCCCTGGTAATTCTATAGAAGTGCAGTTTGCAGGGGTAAGAAACCGGATTTCTAGCGTGAGAACTCTACTTTACGGCGTGACTGCGCAAAGGATGGGATTGCAAGGGGATATTCCAGTGGGGACAGCAAGAATTGATCTTCCCGATCAAAGTTGAATAATTTTGTCAGTGGTCAGTGGTCAGTGGTCAGTGGTCAGTTGTTATTAACCAACAGTCAAGACTTCGACAAACTCAGTGCGGTGCGGTCAACAGTCAACAGTCAACGGTCAACAATCAACTATCAAAATTAAAAAACGCCTGGGAGTGTTGCCGTGTTTCCACCCCAGACGTTTTTTATCTTTAACTTGCTCCTCACACACTACTAGAAGATATCATTTGTCCAAAGATTTTACAAGTATGTTTGGTGACACTTGATAAAGTGTACTAGATACAGGAACAAATTTAGTGTAAAAAATGTCTTATACCTGTTAACACCATAACTAAACCTAATTCATTGGCAGCTTTGATAGAGTCTTGATCCCGCAGGCTTCCCCCTGGTTGGACAATGCCAGTAATTCCCGCATCTGCGGCGGCTCTCACGGTATCATCGAAGGGGAAAAAGCCATCGCTGGCGAGAAATGCGCCTTTGGCTAAGTCTCCGGCTTGTTCGAGGGCGATTTTGGCGGAACCGACACGGTTCATTTGTCCTGCGCCTACTCCTAGAGTAGCGCGATCGCGGCTGACAACAATGGCGTTGGATTTCACATGTTTGCAAACTTTCCACGCAAATAGCAATTCAGCTAATTCGCTGTCGCTGGGTTGGCGTTCGGTGGCAACTTTCCATTGCCTGGTGTCAGCAATGATATCATCTGAGGCTTGGACAAGAAAACCGCCTGCGATCGCTTTTACTGTTTCTTTGGGGCCGCTGTTTAAATCTGGTAATATCAATACCCGGACTTTAGATTTAGCTGCGAGAATCGCTTGCGCGTCACCTTCACAACCTGGTGCTACCACACATTCTAAAAAGGTTTTGGTTAATTCACTGGCTGTAGCTTCATCAATGGGACGGTTGAGGGCGACAATTCCCCCAAAAGCGGAAACAGCATCAGCATTAAACGCTTTTTCATAAGCTTCTTTGATGGTATCGCCTAAAGCTACGCCGCAGGGATTGGTGTGTTTGAGAATTGCTGCTGCGGGGGTATCTGTAAATTCAGTGATGATGCGTCGGGCGGCTTCTAAATCAACTAAGTTATTGTAACTGAGTTCTTTGCCTTGCAGCTTACTTGCCGCCGCCCAGCCTGTAGGTGTGCTACCTGTTTCATACCAAGCAGCGCTTTGATGGGGATTTTCGCCATAACGCAGAGATTGTACTTGCTTTCCAGCGAGGCTGTAATGCTGGGGTAAAGCCGATGCATCATTTTGGGCGGCGGTGAGATAAGATGCGATCGCTTGGTCGTAGCTAGCAGTATGTAAAAATCCTTTTAAAGCCGACTTTTGACGAAATTCTAGGGATGCTTCCCCATTATTTAGCCGTAATTCCTGTAAATATTCATCATACTGGACGGGATCGCATAATACTGTCAAATGAGCGAAATTTTTCGATGCAGCCCTTAACATCGCCGGGCCGCCAATATCGATTTGTTCAATAGCTTCTGGTAAACTTACCCCTGGTTTAGCAATAGTTTCTTCAAAAGGATAAAGATTGACAACTACCAAATCAATCGGACGAATTTGGTTATTTTCTAAATCTGTCAAATCTTGGGGAAAATCCTTACGTGCTAAAATCCCGCCATGAATTCGCGGATGTAGAGTTTTCACGCGCCCGCCTAAAATTTCTGGCGAACCTGTATAATCAGAGACTTTTGTCACTGGTATTCCCGCATCTTTGATTGCTTTAGCTGTACCTCCACTGCTAATTAAATCAAAGTTAAATTCTTCTACTAAGCTACGCGCCAGGTCAATTAATCCAGTTTTATTGGATACACTCAGCAAAGCCAAACGTGCCATAATTCCCCAGTTTCCTTTGGTACAAACATGAAGGCAGAAGAATATTTTACAAGCCAATGGTCAAGGCAGAAGGCAGGGGGCAGGGGGTAGTCTTGATGAAACAATTTTCATTGTCATGTATTAAAGGACAAGGGAGACAAGGGAGACAAGGGAGAAATCACTCTTTCAAGTTAGCCCCTTATGGGAAAAACCCACAACCAAATATGAAAATCTCTCTTCCCTAGCCCCTAGTCCCTATCCCCTATTTTCAAGTTAGAAGGAGAAAAAGTTTGACAGCAATCCTATTTTCTTGTTGCATACTTTTTAAGAGGATTTTTTGTTGTTAATTATTCCTAACAAGTGACCATTGTATAGACCAGATTAATCGCGTCTCTAAAAACATGACTCAAACTTTAGAAGTTATATCAATCCCCCCAGACTCAGATCAAGCACCATTAGGCTTAATCGTAACTTTACATGGTTGGGGTGCTAGTGCTGATGATGTGGCGGGTTTATTGCCTTATTTTGATTTGCCAGATTATCAGTTTGCCTTTCCCAATGCGCCTTACCCTTATCCTTATGCTGCCACAGGTAGGGCATGGTATGACCTGCGCTCAGAAAATATGTATCAAGGTTTAACTGAAAGCCGGCAAATACTCACAGATTGGTTGCTGTCTTTGGAAGGTGTCACAGGTGTACCTTTATCACGCACTATTTTAAGTGGATTCTCCCAAGGGGCGGCGATGACTTTGGATGTAGGATTAAACTTACCTCTAGCCGGTTTAGTGGCGATGAGTGGTTATTTACATCCTGAAGCTGGAAAAGTTGCTAAAGATACTTTTCCACCCACGTTAATTACTCATGGTAGAAAAGATGAAGTTGTCCCCTTATCGGCGGCGGTGAGGGCAAAAACTACCTTAGAAGCTTTGGGTGTTCCCTTGCAATATCAGGAGTTTGATATGGGTCATGAAATTAGTTTACAAATGTTAGAGCTGCTACGGAATTTTGTAATTAATGCAATTGAGTAGCCTTAGTTGCAATTTTTTTACAAAAGAACGTAGAAATCAGGAAAATTTTTACAAAATCCACACCATCTAATGAGTAAGATATATTGGGTGGCCGTGAAAAGCACAACCCGACCCATGCTGGGTGCGAATGCTGCAATAGGGAGGGGCAAGCATTATGAAAACTCTAAGCATTTCCAGAAAAGAAATTGCTGCCATGACTGTGACAGATGTTGAAGAGTTAGCTACACGTCTGGAGATGGATAATTATAGCAATGCTTTTGAGGGTTTGAATGATTGGCATCTACTGCGAGCGATCGCATTTCAGCGTCCGGAGTTAGTTGAACCCTATATCCACCTCTTAGACTTGGAACCCTACGATGAAGCTTAGATAAAGGATAAGGATAAAGTGTGAAGGATGAAAGTACTTTAATCTTATTTTCTCATCCTTAGCACCAATGCTAAATCCCAAATTATCAAAGGTTGTCATCGGTGTAGGCGGCGGTATCGCCGCCTATAAAGTCTGTGAACTGGTTTCACGGCTATTTCAATCTGGGGTAGAGGTGCGTGTAATTCTCACGAATTCAGCGCAAGCTTTTGTCACACCCCTGACTTTAGCTACTCTTTCTCGTCATAGCGCCTATACTGACGAGCTATTTTGGCAACCGGTTCACTCTCGCCCTTTGCATATAGAATTGGGTGAATGGGCAGATTTATTGGTAATTGCACCGCTAACAGCCAATACCTTAGCCAAGTTAACTCATGGGATGGCGGATAATTTACTCACTAATACTGTACTAGCTTCTACTTGTCCTGTATTGCTAGCGCCAGCAATGAACACAGATATGTGGGAACAGCTTGCAGTTCAGCGCAATTGGCAGCAACTATTGACAGATAGCCGATATCATGGTATTGGTACGGCATCGGGGTTATTAGCTTGCGATCGCGTCGGTGCGGGGAGAATGGCTGAACCCCCTGAAATTTTGGCTTATATTCAATCTTTATTGCACACTGGCGGTAAACGCGATTTAGTTGGGAAGCGGGTATTAATTAGTGCTGGAGGAACGCGAGAATTTCTCGATCCGGTGCGGTTTATTGGCAATCCTTCTACGGGAAAAATGGGACTAGCGTTAGCACAGGCGGCACTTCATCGCGGTGCTAATGTTACTTTAGTACATGGCCCGGCGAGTTGGAACGTACCTTTAGGGGTGCAAGCAATTCCTGTGATTAATGCAGAAGAAATGCAGCAGGTGATGCAGGAATATTTAACGAGTGCAGATATGATAGTCATGTCCGCAGCAGTGGCGGATGTTAAACCTAGAGATTATAGTACCGAGAAATTACCCAAGCGATCGCTTCCTGAATCTTTAGCTTTAGAATCTGTACCCGATATTGTCAGCGAACTAGCGAAAATGAAGCAGCCACATCAATGTTTGATTGGATTTGCGGCTCAAACTGGCGATATTGTAGCGCCTGCTTTAGATAAATTAAAGCGAAAAAACTTGGATGTAATTGTTGCAAATCCTATCGATAAAACTGATAGTGGTTTTGGTAGTGATAATAATCAAGCGATATTTTTAGATAAACAAGGAAAACAGTTAGAAATTCCCCCTTGTTCTAAATTGGAGATGGCACATCATTTATATGACTTTGCCCTGGGATAGCTAAATTAGCTGATTGTTTATCCAATCGAAATCAAACAATTATTTCAGGATAATTTAAAGTATTTTGCGCTATTTCTATCTAATGGTAGAATATCGAATTTTATACTAAAAATAGTTCCATCAATAGATAAATATTGGAATTATAAGCATTCTCTGCTATAAGTTTCCAGGCTTTTAGCTAATGTTTAGGCAAAATACATTAACTAGTAAGTATATTCGCAATATTGGCGGATTATTTGACTGTATACACCTATTTTTAGATTATCTATGCTTGGTTAAATGTTGCCATTGACACAGTGAATATTAATAATTCTTTTAACCGTTTTCTTCTGTAATTCAGTATTTGCAAAGTATGGATGTTGTTGCTTGATTTTTAAAATGATACTAGGATAAAAAACTACTACTTTTGATAAAAAATTACTTAATGATGTGTTTCTTTAGAGTAGTTAACTTAATCTCTATAATTGTTAGGTTAATAACTGGTGAGAGCAAACATTAAATGAATGCTTGTTAATCCTTTGTAATCTCAGGAGATTATTGATATGGTAGAAAGCAGCCAGACTTTTAACAATCAAGGTGGAAATGTTGACCGCACAGCAACAGGTCAATCTTATCCAGGTTCAACTAACATTAACCAAGATGCTGGCACCTTTGGTGACCAATATAGCGATCGCGCAGCAACAGGTCAATCTTCTCAGGGTTCAACTAATATCAACAGAGGTAGTGGAGTCTCTGGAACTGGATATAGTGGGACAACAGGTAGTCAATCCTATCCAGGTTCAACCAACATCAACCAAGGTACTGGAGTATCAACAGATATAAATCCTCCAAAAACTACACCTCAATCTGATAATCGTTCAGAAAATAGAGGTATGAATCCGATGTTAACGAGGGCACTTATAGGCGGAATTATTGGTGCTACTGTAGGTGCTTTAGCTGGTAGAAGAATCGGTTTAGGCTTGAATATTGCTGCAAAAGGAATAGCAGAAGCATCAAAGACTATTGGTGAAGGCCTAGGTCAAACAGCTAGAGGTTTAGGTGAAGCAGCTAAGAGTGTTGCTGAAGGCGCTTCTCAAGCTGTTGTTGGTGGAACTTTAGATACCGCAGAGGGTGTTGTAGAGGGTGTCAAACAAACCGCTTCTGGTGCATTAGACGCCGTCCAAAATACAGCGCAAGGTGTAAGTCAGGTTGTCCAAGCTAGTGCAAACATCGCCAAAGATGCAGCGCAAAATGTTACTGATGTCGCAAGACAAACTACAATGGGTACTCTAGACGCCATCCAAAATACAGCACAAAGTGCTAACCAAACTGTGCAAGGTGCAGCAGATTCAACTAAGGATAAAGTTAATAACTTCCAGCCATCTGGAAATCAGGGATATCAATCTCCAGGACAGATGACAGGTAACCAACAGAATATGAACGAAGGTGTTACAGATCAAGTAAATCCTGAGTCGATGTTCTACATTTCATCCCCAGAACAAGCAGAGGGATTAATTATTACTTCAGTCACCTTAACAGAGATGGAAAACCAAGCAAATTCTCTAGAAGATAATTCACTCGAAGAAGAAATTGCTCGCCTTGACTGACTGTTAGGTGAAAATCTCTCATATCCTGAATCAAACCCAGATTTTATTGATGATAATTTCATCAATAATGGCTGAATAATTAATCCTTATGGATAAGTATTCCTAAGTTATACCAATTTTAAAAAAGAATGCGACAAATAGATAGTGATACCCAACATATATAAAGCGTTGGGGTGTTGGCTTGAGGAAAGAAACCAACTTAAATCTGTAACGATAATTCTTCAAATTGGTATTATCAATGCTTAGGAATACTTACAGCTTATTTCAGGTAAATGAGGTACGCGCTTCGGGGCATGGCAGTGCCAGCGCCCCTACAATTAACGATAATCTGTACCTCACTAACTTGCAATCTGCTGTAATAAATACACTTCAATTTCTTGGAGAATAAAGGAGCAAATAACTATGAATGGAAACCAGCAGCTTTTAGATAAGTCTGATAATAATCTTGATTTTTCTTCAGAAAAATCTGAGAATTATACAACAGATAACGGCAGTAATAATTTAGCAAAAATAGCGCTGGGAGCCATTGTAGGCGGTACATTGGGCGCAGTAGCTGTTGCTTTAACTATTAAGGGTACAGCCGAAAGAATTAACCAAACTATTCAAAGTTTCGGAAATACGGTAAAAGGCGCAGCTAAGGGTGTTGATAATACAGTTCAAGGTGTGGGAACAGCAATTAAGACTGTAGCTGATGGTGTTAATTACACTGCTAAAGATGTAGGAGATGCAATTCAAGTTTCTGCTGAGAGTGTTAACAATACTGTCATCAATACAGTAGATGTGGTGAAAAGTACAGCAGTTAAAATTAATGACACTGTTCAAGATACAGTAGATACTGTTAAAGATAAAGCTGTCGATGTCAAAGACAGTGTTGAAGATGCAGCGAATATGAGCAATAGTGAAAGTCAGAATAGCAACGTATCTAACGATCCAGCAACCTACTTGTTAATTCCTGTAGACAAACAATTGTGATTTTTACTCATAACAATTCAATAAGCTATTCTGCTTTTAAGTTACACAATTAATCGTGAGGGTTGTTAAATGTTGACGGTTGACTGTTGACAGTTGACTGTCAACAGCCCTGATTAGTAGTTATATAATCTGCTATTATTGGTGAAATAAATTTCACTTGATAGGCAAAATAATTTGTACAGATGTTCCCTCTTTCAAGACACTTTTAATATTAATTTGCCCGCCATGAAATTGAATTATTTGTTGAGCTATTGCTAATCCTAAACCAAAGCCGCCAGTTTTACGCGATCGCTTTTTATCAACTCGATAAAATCTCTCAAAAATATAAGGTAAATCTTCTGCGGGAATGCCGATTCCATTATCGATAATTTTGATAATAGCCCAATGTGATTGTTTAAATAAACTTAACTCAACTTGACCGCCAGCAGGAGTATATTTACAAGCATTAGTCAGGATATTAATAACTGCTTGCCGGAGTAAATTAGGTTCGCCCAGGATATTTATAGTATAATTTGGTAGGTGAGAAACTAAACTTAGATGTTGTGCATCCGCTTGGGTGAGATAATCATCTGTTATTTTTAAAAGTAAATTATTGATGTCAATTTCTTGTAAAAATTCTTTGGGTAATTGACTTTGATTTCGTGCTAAAAATAGGAGATCGTTGACTAAAGTACTCATAGATTTAGCAATATCAAAAATTTTGTGGAAGCGTTGACGCTGGATCTCCAAAGCAGTAGAGTTAGAAAGAAAGCCGTATTGAGCATTGCTAATAATTGCAGTCAGAGGCGATCGCAATTCGTGAGAAGCATCGGCGGTAAATCTTTGCAAACTATCGTAACTGTGGCGAATTGGTTGCATTGCTAACCCCCCCAACCACCAACCAGTCAGCGCCACTATACCTAAGGTAATCGGGACGGAAATAGCCAAAACTAGCCGGAATTCTGCTAAAGCGGTTTCGGTTGCTGTCATTGGCATTGCTGCTTGCAAATAACCAATCAATACACCATCCTGATACACTGGTAAGGTTACTTGACGCAGCCAAACTTTGCTATCAGTTTTGATGGTATCAAATCCACCAGAGACTAAAAGGCGATCGCTCGGAATTGTACCAAAAAATTGTACTAGTTGCTTTTGGCGATCATACCAAGCTGCATATACCAGTTGACTCTCTGGTAATGGTAGTACCATACTGCCTAATAATGGTACATGTTCTAAGTCTACTTGTTGCTGTCCATTATGCTGCTCTAACTTAACATTTGCAGCCATAACAATGGTTTTTTTATATAGTAATCTATCCAATTCTTCCAATTCATCAATGACTTCCGAGTAATAAACTACCGCCGCAAATATAATTAAAATACTCCCCATTGTCAGGGTAAACCAATTTGCAAGATTGCGACGGCTGCGATTAAACATAATTAGTCAGTTGTCAGTTGTCAGTTGTCAGTTGTTAGTTGTTAGTTGTTAATAGCTATAGCAATCCTAAATAATGGGTGAAATATTACAAGCAGGTTTGTTGAATTTTAACGGTGAACAGTCAACAGTCAACAGTCAACAGTCAACAGTCAAAACTGATATTTTTAGCAACTGAAATAGAATTGACATAATACTTTTGATTGTTAATTTAATTTTGGTGATTGAGGCGATAACCCATACCATAAACTGTTTTTACCCAGTCTTCTGCATCTAATATCTGTAAACGTTGGCGCAATTTGCGTACTAGCACTGTTAAAGCGTTGCTTTCTGGTTCCATACCGCATTCCCATAAAGATTCTTCAATTTGGTTGCGCGTTAAAACTTGATTGGGGTGACGCATCAAATATTCCAGTAATTGCGCTTCACGGGGAGATAATTCTACTTTGATTTGATTTCGTTCTACAATTAATTCAGCTAAATGCAATTGTAAATCGGCTATCCGTAAGCTATCACCCTGCCAATTAGGAACTCTTCTTCCTAAAGCGCGTACTCTTGCTAATAATTCCACTAAATCAGCAGGTTTTACTAAATAATCATCTGCACCAGCATCTAAACCCATAACTTTGTCAGGTATGGTGTCTTTAGCAGTTAACATTAACACTGGTGAATTTTTCCCAGATAGACGATACTGGCGACATAAATTTAAGCCGCTAATTGTGGGTAACATCCAATCCACAATCAATAAATCGTAATCTTTTTGGGAAATTAGCCACTGCGCAATTTCTCCATCTTCCGCCGCATCGACTATATAGCCAGCTTCTGAGAGAATACCTTGTAGTGGTTCTAATTGTTCAATGTCGTCTTCTACTAGTAAAATTCGCATAAAACTTTTGAGCTTCCAGCTTTGTAATCAAATTGTCTAATCTTTTTTAAAATTACAAAAGCTAACTATATTTATGTTTTCTATCTAATTTGATATTCTCAATGTTATTTTATTTACGTAATTAAATATATCTATCGATAGATAGAATAATTTATATCTAATTCAATACGGTTCAGTCAGCATCAAAAATCTTAAAATACGTAGGTTGGCTTGAGGAACGAAACCCAACATTTCCGGTGGCTACAATTTATCCCTAACTGAACTGTATTTATCTATAAACATAAAACAAAATTTTATAATAAAAAAATGCTCGCAATCCGCCGACAATTTTTCTTATTTCTCCTATCTTTTCTATTAATAGGATTTGTTTTCTGGGCTGGTGGCGATTTAGTGACACAGCAATTATTAAGCCTCTCTTATCGAACGCCAGATAAATTACAAGCTGATACCCTTCCTCAAGTATTGCTAACCTTGAATTTTAAAGTAATTAATTTGCAAATCAAGCCAGAGGATAAATCTACTAAAGTTATCATCAAAACGAGCAATTCTCTCTTGAAAAGCTTAGAATTAGAAATTCCTAACTCGCAAGATACTGAAATAGCGATCGCTCAACAATTAGGATTATCTTCTCAAGTCAAAAAAATAGCGGTAAATCAGCGATTGAATATGGAATTTCGGCTGAATTTAATTGCAATTAAAGCCGCAGTTATTCAAGAGCAAGGTTTTAGTTATGTTGATGTTATAACAGCTAATAATTCTGTGACAAAGCTGCATTTTGTACTACCAACAGCAGATGTTAAAAGTCTAGAAGTCAAGATTGCACAATTATTAAATTTATCTCGCGAAGATGTGAGGAAGCTGATAAGTTATCAAGTTAAAACTCAATCTCTTTTGACACCACAACCTAAACAACGCACGCAAACAGAGAAAGACGCTACAACTGAAAAAATCTCTATGAATAATTGAAATGCTAAGGGTGCTGTAGCTAATCCCCAAATTAGGGAAATTGTCCCACTAACCAATGCAGTAATGCGATTAATTTCATCTTTAGTTTTCAATCCTAAAAATAAAATTCCTAAGCCAATTAACAATAATACTAAGCTACCCATACATTTATTCCTTAGTTAACAGACAAAGTGCAATCAATATTGATTTACAGTGATATACCAATTCTTTATGAGGTTGCATAGAATTTGATCCCCCCTAGCCCCCCTTAAAAAGGGGGGAACTAGAATCAAAGTCCCCCTTAAAAAGGGGGATTTAGGGGGATCTAGATATATGCAACTTCATATTAAATTAGTATTACCAGTATTATAACTTAAATCTAGTATATATTTATATCAGTATTTATTTTGTCACTTTCTATTCACATTCTTTTTATAAATTGAATATACATGAGATTTTCGTTGATTGCCAATAAATCAACTGGCTATTATATGCATTTCTCATGAATAACTTACAGAATATGAGGAAATAAATTGTCTTAGAGGTAAATAATATGACACAAAATATATCGGCAAATTTAAATAATAATTTAAATTTGAATAAAAACAACATATCCAGAATCAGTTTAAGAAGTGAAAAGCGCGATTCTGAAAATTCAATCGGTGAGAATACAAGGGCGGCATTCAATACAGAGCCATCAATAATTTTACTTCCTTGTTTATTGTTATTAATGGGCTGGATAGTTATTATTCATAAGCGCTATTTGGTGGCAGAAGCTAAACAAATCAAAGAGTTAGAAAACTCTCCATGTAAAGATTGCCGATTTTTTGTAAACAACAAATATCTTAATTGTGCGGTAAATCCTTCGATTGTTTTAACCAAAGCTGCTATTGATTGTCGCGATTATGACGCTTTGGGAAATAGGAAAAAAGTTAATTTATGCAAAGAGAGTAAGTAATTTTAATAGGACTTACGCACAAACTACGGAAGAATCGAACCGCAAAGACACGAAGAACACGAAGAAATAAGAGTTTTAAAGGTATTTTGCGTAAGTCCTGTTTAATTTAAATAATATTGACGGTACATCAGTATATTCTAGAGGGCATGGCAAGAATTATGAATTATGAATTATGAATTATGAATTAGGTGTTTATATTTGATTACGCAATTTGTTTTTAGAACAAATGCGATAGCCAAAAACAACAAAGCGTAGCTATACAGCCGCTTATTGTAAGACATCGACATTTTTGAGCAAGTAATCTACCTTTTTACCTGCGGAAAATACTAAAATGGGTGCGTGATTTACCGAAATGAGTAGGCGATATACCTTTTCACTTGCGGAAAACACCAAAATGAGTGCGCGATTTACCGAAATGAGTCAGCGATAAAGCTTTTTGAGTAGGTGAAATGGTATTTCACTTGCGGAAAACACAATAATGAGAACTCGTTAAGGCTTAACGAGAAGGTGAAATGGCTTTTTGCTTACTGAAAACAGGAAAATGAGTACTTGATTTTGATAAATTAGAAAGCGATCGCCTTTTTTGTTTACAAAAAATTTAAAAATCAGTCTTGAATATGTGTAAATGATAAAGTTGGCGCATTTTCAGCGATTTGTTGGGTTTCACTTCGTTCAACCCAACCTACATTTATCTAAATATCTTCAAAATCTTGAGTCTACTTTAGTAGACTTTGGCTATTAGCCTTGGAATTTATTCCCAGGCGGATGACAAAGCTAAGACAAAGGCTATTTTTAGCTTAAGTTGACACCAATGGGCATTGCCATGCCCTTACTATTATCTATCTGCTGTAATATGCATTAATTATCAATTAATTCAGAGGATCGAAACGATTGACTAGAATGGCGACTAAAATCATTGGCAAGCCGATAATTAAGCAAATTAGCCATTGAGTTAAATTCAATGGAGCAGTAGAAAATAAACTATTCATTATATTCCATTGGCTAAAAATAATCTGCAAAATTATGGTAGTAGCGATACCAAAACCAATGGCAGATGCATCACTAAATTTTTGTTTAAATCCGCGAACTTTATTAATTAATGCAATTCCTAATTGACTAATGCTTAAAAGATAAAAAATTCTGCCTGCGACTAAAGCCTGAATTGCCATTGTTCGAGCTAAATCGGTATTGCCTGTAGTTTGCTGTATCCATTCAAATACACCAAAAATTAAAATCCAGTTGAAGATAGAAATTGCCAGAATACGTTTGACTAAACTTTGAGAAAGTAAGGGTTCGCGGGGGCTGCGCGGTGATTGTTGCATTACCCGTTGGGATTTGGGTTCAAAGGCTAAAGGTACAGTCATGGCAATGGAATTCACCATATTTAACCACAAAACTTGTAAAGATAAAATGGGTAATTCTCTAGCAAATAAGACACTAATTAAAATCGTCATCGATTCGCCACCATTAACAGGTAGGATAAAGGCGATCGCTTTTAATAAATTTCGATAAACAGTGCGCCCTTCCTCAACCGCAGCTTCGATGGAAGCGAAGTTATCATCAGTCAAAATCATATCTGCGGCTTCTTTAGCTACCTCTGTACCTGCACCTCCCATCGCAATCCCAATATCTGCTTGTTTGAGGGCTGGTGCATCGTTGACACCATCCCCTGTCATGGCTACAACTTCGCCTTTCGATTGCAATGCTTCGACAATGCGCAGTTTTTGTTCTGGTGCAACCCTAGCAAATACTACCCCATCTTCTATGGCTGTAGTTAGTTGAGAATTATCCATATTAGCTAGTTCCCTACCTGTAAAGGCGAGAACTTCACCATTTTTATTTAAGCCCATACTTTGAGCGATCGCTTTTGCTGTCGCTGCATGATCGCCTGTGATCATTTTCACCTGAATACCAGCATTCTGACAAGCTGCTACTGCTTTGATAGCTTCGGTTCTCGGTGGATCGATCATTCCTTGTAATCCTAAGAAAACCAAATCATTCTCGATATCTGCATGGTTGATTGAATTTTGTTCATTGGCTAGAGATTTTTTGGCAAAAGCTAGTACCCGTAAGCCAAAATTCGCCATTACATCTACTTCTTGATGGATGATTTCTGGATTTATTGCGATCGCTTTTCCTTCAGTATCTAACATCTGCTGACAACGTTGGAGAATCGCCTCTACCGAACCTTTAACATAAACCGTTCTCACGCTGGAAGAGTTTTTCTGACTTCTATTTTCATGCAAAGTCGCCATGTATTGAAACTCAGACTCAAAGGGAATTGCATCTAGTCTGGGCATTTCTGTTTCTAAATTATGGCGATGCAACCCCACTTTATCAGCTACAACAATCAATCCGCCCTCTGTGGGATCGCCTACAACCTGCCATTCTCCTTCCTTTTGTTCGAGGTGCGAATCATTACATAACAATCCAGCTTTCAAACATTCTGTTAAAACCGGGAAATCCTGCCCATTTATCGGCTGTTCATCGCATAAAATTTCCCCTTCCGGCGCATATCCCGCACCAGTAACAGTGTATTGTTCGCCACCTGCATAAATGGCTTGTACAGTCATCTGGTTTTCGGTAAGCGTACCAGTTTTATCAGAACAAATAACTGTAGCACCGCCGAGAGTTTCTACTGCGGGTAACTTCCGCACGATCGCATGTCTTCGTGCCATGCGGGAAACCCCGATGGCTAATGTCACTGTTACTACTGCTGGCAAGCCTTCAGGAATCGCACTCACAGCAAAAGCCACAGCCGCCTCAAACATACTTGCCCAAGAATTGCCATATCCCAACCCCACGGCAAACGTCAGCGCTGCTATACCCAGGATGATGTATAACAAGTTGCGGCTAAATTTATCAAATTTTCGGGTTAAAGGAGTTTTTAAGCTGGTTCCTTGCTCAATCAATTGAGAGATACGCCCGGTTTCCGTTTCCTCGCCAATCGCTACTACAATTCCCTTAGCAGTGCCAAAAGTAACAAAGCTACCAGCGTAAGCCATATTGCTGCGTTCAGCTAAAGGTGCATCAGCGTCAAGAGGTTCGATATTTTTTTCAATCGCCACCGATTCACCAGTCAGCGCTGACTCATTAACTTGGAGATTCCGCGATTGTACAAGACGCAAATCGGCGGGAACTTTATCGCCAGAAGTCAGGAGTACTAAATCTCCCGGTACTAACTCTGTTGAAGGAACTTGTAACTTTTGATTGTTGCGCAGAATAGTTGCATTAGTTTGTACTGAAGAAGCCAAAGCTGCGATCGCACTTTCAGCTTTCGATTCTTGAATAAAACCGATTATCGCATTAATTAAGGTAACACCCCAAATTACCCAAGCGTTTACCCACTGTCCGATTAAAGCTTTAATTGCACCCGCAACCAGCAAAATGTACAGCAACGGTTGGTTAAATTGCAACAGAAATCTTAGTATTGGGTTAGTTCCAGATTTCGCCTGAAGTTCATTTGCACCAAAACGTTCTCGTCGTTTCACCACCTCATCTGAAGTTAAACCTGTTTGTAGATTTGTATCTAAATGTTGCGCCACCTTTGATGCTGGTAGATGATGCCATTCATTTGGCGGCATAATTTCTTCAGATGTTGCCGTCATTTGGTTACCTCAATATTGATTACCCAAGCAGCAACATTATGAAAAATAAATGTGATAGAAAAGTGACTAAGGATTTATAGGCACATCGCTGCTATAGTACCTAAAAGTTTTCGTTGATCTATTATGTTGACGTTTACCCAACGTAAACCGCCCAATCCTGATGCTGTAGTTAGCTTTACCCTTCCTCTAACTGCGGAAGAACGCACCCGCAGTCGTCACCGCTTTGAAACAGAAGATGGGAAAGTTGTATTTTTGCGTTTACCGAGAGGTACGGTATTGCAAGATGGGGATATTCTCGAAGATGAAAGCCAAAGTCATTTAATTAAAATTACGGCGAAACCCGAACCGGTTTTGACAGTTTTCGCCCAAACACCACAGTTACTACTCAGGGCAGCTTACCATTTAGGCAATCGTCATGTCCCTGTAGAAATCACAATTAACTATTTACGCTTATCCACAGACTCAGTTTTACAAACAATGTTAGAACAACTGGGGCTGGAAATTAAAGCAGAAATTTTACCTTTTCAGCCAGAACAGGGAGCTTATGGACATCATGCTCACTGATAGTTCTTTTTTATCAATTTTACAGTTAACTAGTCCCGCTTTACCTGTGGGAGCATATAGTTATTCTGAGGGTTTAGAAACTCTGGTTGAACAAGGTATCATTGTCAATCAGCAAAATCTTCAAGGATGGTTAACTTCACAACTGCGTTATGGTGCTATCAAAATAGAGGCGGCGGTGATGGTTCGCGCTTATAAATCGGTGAAAATGGGTGATTTAGAGGCTTTAGCATATTGGAATCGCTGGTTATCTGCGGCTAGGGAAACCGAAGAGTTACGCACCTCTAGCTGGCAAATGGGGCGATCGCTGATCCAATTACTTGGTAAACTACAACCAGAGATTTTATCTATTACTAATAATATTGGTAATCAGTGCAATTATGCGATCGCTTTTGGCATTGCTGCGGCTCATTGGCAAATAGATATCAAAGCTGCTTTACTAGGATATCTGCATAGTTGGGCTAGTAATTTAATTACTGCTGGTGTAAAAATTATACCTTTAGGGCAAACTGCGGGACAGATGTTATTACTGGATTTGCAAGAATTACTGAGTGTTGTGGGGGTAGAAATTTTAGCTTTAGAGGATGATGATCTTGCCTGTTGTACTTGGGGCTTGTCTTTAGCTAGTATGCAACATGAAACGCAGTATACAAGGTTATTTAGGAGTTAGTGAACCGCCAAGACGCCAAGGACGCCAAGGAAGAGAGGGGACAAGGAGGAAAGATACCCCATGCCCAATGCCCAATGCCCAATGCCCAATGCCCAATGAATGACAAATGACAAACAATACATTTAGAGTAGGGGTTGCTGGCCCTGTAGGTTCTGGGAAGACTGCGTTAGTAGATGCTTTGTGTAAGGCGCTACGGGAGCAGTATCAGATTGCGGTGGTGACGAATGATATATATACTCAGGAGGATGCACAGTTTTTGGTGCGTTCCCAGGCTTTAGCAAGCGATCGCATTTTGGGTGTCGAGACTGGCGGTTGTCCCCACACCGCAATCCGCGAAGATGCATCGATGAATTTAGCTGCAATTGAACAGTTAGAACAGCGATTTTCTAACTTAGATTTAGTCTTTTTAGAAAGTGGCGGCGATAATTTAGCAGCTACATTCAGCCCAGAATTAGTAGATTTAACAATTTACGTTATTGATGTCGCGGCTGGTGATAAAATTCCTCGCAAAGGCGGGCCGGGAATTACTAAATCTGATTTATTAGTAATTAACAAAATCGACCTTGCACCCTACGTTGGCGCAGATTTAAATGTCATGGAACGCGATGCAAAAAAAATGCGCGGCGATAAACCCTTTATTTTCACAAACTTAAAAACCCAACAAGGACTCACAGAAGTAATCGAATTTGTTAGCAAACATATTTAAAACCCAATACAGTTACAGTATTTTTCATATATTTAGACCACATTCTGAAGTATTCCATTCCTTATCTAAAATTATTTTCTTCCTATCTATTTCTTCGTGTACTTCGTGTCTTCGTGGTTCCTTTCCCTTAAAATTGCTGTAAGTTAAGCATCGATTTTTTCTACTATTTCTTCTCTCTGCGTTCTTGGCGTCTTGGCGGTTCAATAAATTAAGGATTTAGGAAATTTTTGCGTAAGTTTTGACATTGAATAACAGATAAATATTTACTCCTCCACTCTTCTCTGCGCCTCTGCGCCTCTGCGTGAGCAAAAAATTAATTTGACATAAAAAACCGGGGTAGCCCCCGGTAGTTATAAATTGATTACGGTTGAATTCTAATTGTCAAAATCACCGTAGTTGTCAGCGTCTTTGGTGCTACCCAAGTCAAGAGCGATCGCCTGATCGTATCAATGATTGTTTCTTCCTTAAAAGTAGACAACTGCTCATCAAGCACCACCTGTCTGACTCGTCCTTTATTTACTTGTAAATCAAAAACTAAATCACCATTAAAACTAGTCACAAACTGCACAGATTGTAAATGTTGAGTCAGTAGAGCAATCATCTGTTGATCCAATCCTGACACACTCAAAATTTGCGGATGACAAACAGGAGCAATTGCTGATAGTTTGCCTTTTAAATCTTCTAACTCTGCATCATAATTTGCTCCACCGGGAACCGCAGATTCAGCTTCCTTTTTAGCCCTTTTTCTTTCTACTTTTGGTAACTCTGTTTGCTCAAAATAAGGCATCGCTGTTGTTGGCATTGCAGCCATTGGCGGAGGAGGAGACATCGGCGCTGGAGATGGTAGCGCCACAGGTTGCATTCTTGCTTGTGTTAAAAACTCAGCTGCATCAGACTGAACACTCAACATTGTTGGCGCAGCGCTACCAAATATTCCCTCATAGCTGATACCTTCCGGCATTTCCACAGGTACTTGCACAGATATAGAAGCCTCAGCAGGATTAACTCGGACATCATCACTCACAGCAATAAAAGCGGTGTACTGCGATAAAAGTTGATAAGTCAGCGCAGTATCCGTCACTGCTTCCACCCCGGATTTAGTTTCCCCATTCATCATCTGATTCATCAAATCCTTGATGCGGGAACGTCCCCAAAGTTGAGCAACAGCAGGATTACCCGTTTCAAAATTCACATTAAAAGTTTGTTGATAGCGCGTACCACCCGCAACAATCCCGCTAACATGCAGTTTACCCGCACGACTATCTGATTTGCGCCCAAATAGTACTAACGGCTGTTCCGCAAATAAATCAGGAGGTGTAGAAGGATACATTACTGGCGCTACACCATCACCTTCCCATTGCAAATTAATGTTGGCGAGAACCGGATTATTAATAGCATGGAAGAATTTGTTCACCACTTCATCAACTGGTTCATCGTGGCGAATCACGCGAGAAATACCCCTTCCTAATTCCGCAATGCGATTGAGTAAGAAGCGATTCACTGAACTACCAGCACCAAAGCTGTGGAGGCGAGTTCCTGGTTTCAGATGACGTTGTACTTCTGCTAATATGTGGTTTTCGTTGCCAATATAGCCATCAGTCAACAGTACAATACTGCGCAACCGTCCGGGATCTGTTACTGGGAAGTTTAACACAGTGCGTATACCGCGTAACATTTCCGTTCCGCCACCTGCGTTTAATCGATTGATGTAATTAATAGCTAAAGTGCGATTCTGTGAAGTATTGGGGAGAGGAACAGGCGAAAGTTGCTGAGTGGTATCAGAGAAATCAATAATACTAAAAGTGTCATGAGGATTGAGTCCATTGATAAATCGCCGCATCAATTCCTGACATTGCATTAATGGTGCGCCACTTTGAGAACCAGATCTATCAATCAAAAACACCATATCCTTAGGAACCAGCTGTTCTGGACGATACTGGAGAGCCGGAATCAGGTATAGTGCAAAGTGTCCCCCACGTTCATCCGCTTGGGTGAGAATGCTTGCTTGAGTGCGATCGCCTGCGACTTGGTAACGTAAAATCAAGTCTTTATTGGGAATTGTATCGCCACCCCCCAGTTTTACCAGTACGCGCTGTTGTGCGTAGGAAATTTGGATTTGATGAGAAGGCGACTTCACATCGTGAATTTCCACACCTGCATCAATTTCTACCGTCACATTAATATCATGACGCGATCGCATCCCCGCAGGCAAAATCGGCGCATTCAACCGCGAAGCATCTGGTACTAAATCCGTATCTTGATTAGACATCATCGGGAAAGAAGCCGAACCACCGCCAACTGCATTTTCCTCAATAGTCGTTCCTGGAATATAACGCGGCCCCACCACCATCGGAAAGACAAATTCGTAATTCCCACCCTCAAATTTCAGACTATCCGAGTAGCGAATAATCACATCAATTTGCTCACCAGGTTTAATATTAGCCAGAGATTGAGTAAAAATATTGTCCCGTTCCTGTTCCAGTAACCCCGCAGTGCGTCCTTGTTGCTTCGCTTGTTCGTAAATTTGCTGTGCTTCTTGGCGCTTTTTGATACTGCCTTTAATAGTTTTATCGCCAATGCGAATCAACATATCATCAACAGCCGCTTCATCCGGTAACGGGAAAATATAAACAGCTTCTAGGGTAGTCGTAAAAGGATTTTCAAAACTTTGGGTAACTTCCACCCGCGAGATATTACCTGTAACCTTAGCTTGTACTTCCGTGTGCTTCAGGGGAAAAGCAATTTGCTGTTGGTTAGCAGTTTGAACATATAAGCCACCAGCTTGGCGTTCTAGAATTTGAGTCATATTAGTAACCTTACGCTATTGTTTTCTACATTCAGCGTAGGTCTGTTTCTCTAGCAGAAGTGCTCAGTTTTGTGCTCACCTCATGCTCAGTCATTAGTTCAGTGTGAAATTCTGCTGTTCCCTGATGTATAGCAATCCTAAATCATTGGTGAAATTTACTAATGCTCTGTTTTTTCTCTTATCCTTGGCGTCCTTGGCGTCTTCTCTGCGAGACGCTACGCGAAGGCGGTTCATTAAAAAAATATTTTCACAACTCAGATAAGATTGCTATATAAATTTCAAAATTAGCTAGATTCATGCCAATTTTTCGGAGAAAATATATTAAATATCCTGCGTATAAAATTAAGTAGAATTTAGTTATGAAAATTGTTCAAGAAGTTTCTTTAATTAGTGTAGGAAGTTTTGAAGAATCAAATGATTGGTCAATTATTCGTAGTGAAATCCGTGATGCTATTTCTTTAATTGTGCATCCTCCTGGTACATCCAGTTTTACAATCAATCCCACAAAGCATGGTAATGGTGTAAAACCCATTAAAGAAGCTTGCACGATCGCATTAAAAGATAGATATGCATGGAATCTAGAAACTCGCATTCAATATGCGACTAAATCACCAGGAAAGGTTGATGCTACTAAAGTAATTGATAATCATCTGTTTGCTCTTGAGTGGGAAACTGGCAATATTTCTTCTAGCCATCGCTCAATCAATAAAATGCTGCTTGGATTAATACGGGGTGTTTTTCTTGGCGCTGCTTTAGTACTCCCAAGTAGGAAACTTTATCCTTACTTAACAGATAGAATTGGTAATTACGAAGAATTAGAACCTTACTTTGATGTTTGGCGTGCAGTGCAGCTACAAGAAGGGTTTTTGGCAATCTTTGTCATTGAACACGATCTCGTGGATAGCAATGTACCAACACTTGCTAAAGGCACAGATGGCCGTGCATTGATTTAGCTATGTTGAGAAGGGAATTGTTAATTGTTTTGATACAGTTGTTTTGCGTTGCTTTGATTTTTTGCTTCCCCTTGCAGATTCCCATTGTTCTACAATTCCGTTAGCCAAATCGGTCAATCGTTCTACTGCTGGATCTGTATCTCCAATTTCACAACCAATCCAGTAACGTTGTAGTTTTTCTGCTGCATAAAATGTAGTCCCAGATCCGCCAAATGGATCGACTACAATTTGTCCGGGATTAGAGACCATTGCAATAATTCGCTCTAACATAATGGGTGCAAGTTCGTTGGGAACTCGTTTTTTGTGCTGGCGATGGCGAACTGGTGGAATATCTGTCCACATTTCTTCTGTTAATGTCCATAAAATTTCATTGGAGTCAGCTTCCGAAGCCTCTTCCCAAACATCTTCTGGCGCATCCCAAACATCCATTAAATTAATACCCTGTTCGTTAAGTTTTTTGCGATGTCCGCCATAGTCACGAATTTCTCCACCGCAATGTCGGCAAACTTGAATGGGTGTGTAAACTTTATTAAAAACTGCTGGTTCCCCTTTGGTGTAATAAAGTAGTCCGTAGTGAGCAGGTGACATCTTCTTACCTCTGGGAAAGGCTTTCGGCATTCTACAAGCAATCCAATGGCGAAACCACATTCCCTGACGATTCAGGTATGCACCATACTCTATGCACCATTTGGGCAAGTTGAAGATAAATAAACTACCACCGGGTTTCAGTACTCTAATGCTTTCACTCAGCCACTTTTGTGACCAGATTAAATATTGATCGGGAGCAATGCGATCGCTTACTCCTTCACCATATTCTTTCCCCAAATTAAAAGGTGGATCGGCAAATACAACATCTACAGACTCATTAGGTAATGCTGACAAAAGTTTCAAACAATCGCCCTGATACAGGATTCCATACTCACTCTTGTACACCTGTTGCAATCCTTGTTGAGTAGCAACATCAGTCGCAATCAGTTGAAAAGGGAGCATCGATTTCACCTTTAGTACGTTTGTATAGTTTGAGTGTAAAAACTCTGTTGTCAATTGTCAACAGAGTTTATTTTCATAGTGGTACTGCGGGGTTGATAAGGTTTTCCCGTAGGCTGATTTTTATATCTGTCTACTTCCGCAGTTTCTATGTAGTAATAACGCCCCAGTTTACAAGCTATGATCTGACCATTTTTAATTAACTCGTGTACTCGCTGACGAGTTACACCAAGTAACTGCGCAGTTTCGGCTACAGAGAGTAAATCAGAACTGTTGTTATCAGCAGAATCCGTCATAAGGTAAAGTCTAAAATAATTAACAACAGTGTTGCAGACTCCTACCAATTTGAAAAATAATGCGCCGCCTTTGATATCAAACCACACCCACCTGAAACACCTTACCAATCACCTCTTCTACAGGCGGTTCAGTTACCTTTAAATCCACAACTTCCAAATCCGCCAAAATCCGCGACACTGTTTGCGTCAGCACCTCTTGCGGAACTAAAAAACTCACACTCCGCCCTTCTAAAAGCTGAACTTCACCATAAATTGCGAGTTTTTCTGGCGGTAAACATTGGGCTAACTCAACATGAATTTCTCGGTAAGGTGCGAAACGTTCTAAAAGTTCATCCAAACTGCCATCGTACATCAGCGTTCCTTGATGAATCAACAACACCCGTTGACATAAAGCCGTAATGTCAGCCATGTAATGACTAGTCAACAGTACAGTTGCTTGATAACGCTGATTGTACTCCCGTAAAAAATCCCGGACTCCCGCTTGCGCATTCACATCTAATCCTAAGGTAGGTTCATCCAAAAACAATACCTGGGGACGGTGTAAAAGTGCGGCTAAAAGTTCCGCTTTCATCCGTTCGCCTAAAGACAGTTTTCGCACTGGTTGGTTAAGCTTTCCTCCCAGAGACAGCATTTCGGATAATTCGCCAACTCGCTGTTTAAATTCGCGCTCTGGGATATTGTAAACAGCAGCGTTAATTCTCAAAGAATCTAAAGCAGGTAAATCCCAAATCAACTGCTGCTTTTGTCCCATCACCAAAGTAATCTTTTGTAAAAAAGCTTCTTGGCGATGAAAGGGAATTTGTCCCGCGACTCTCACCTTCCCGCTAGAAGGGTGAATCAATCCCGTCAGCATTTTTAGGGTGGTAGTTTTCCCTGCACCATTCGGCCCTAAAAAACCGACTACTTCCCCAGTAGCGATTTCAAAGGAAACATCTTGAACTGCTTTAATAGAACGGTAGGTGCGGCGGAAAAAGTGGGTAAGAGTTCCTTTAATTCCCGGTTCTTTTACCGCTACAGGATAAAATTTGCTGAGGTTTTCAGCCACAATTATCGGCATAAGCCTTATTTTAAACGACCCGATCGCAAAATACTCACAATTAGCCACAACCCCAACAAACTAGCTACAGCAAACAGAACGGTACTTAAAAAAGATAGCTGGCTTGTTTGCGCATGATTAGATATAATTGCTGCTCCCATTATCAGTGAACCTACGAGAATGCTAAAAGATAGGCGATTGGCTGCATCATCTACTGTGCGGCGCATACCATCTAAACCCCGCAGGGATAAATTCCACTGTAATGTTTCCGATGTTACTCTATCTAATAACAGTTCAATTTGTCGGGGAGATTGTAATGATAGACTTTTGATATCCAATGCGGTTCTTAAGAGCGATCGCACTGGATTTTCCCCAACCAATTGACGGCGGAACAAATCTGTTAATAACGGCTGAATTTCCTCAACAAAATTCAATTCTGGGTTAAATCCCCGTGCTAGCCCTTCCAAATTCGCTAAGGTTTTAGCATACAAGCCCATATTACTCGGCAAGCGAATTTTATTATTCCGGGCAACTTGTAAAATTTCGTAAATTACTTGACTAAAATTAATTTCCGACAAATTCACATTCAGATATTTGCGCAGCATCCGGTCATAATCATTTTCTAGCCGCGCTAAAATCACTGGTTGGCTAGAATCTGCTAACTGTAAAGTTAACTGGGCACATCGCTGGGCATCTAAATCTACAATCGCTAACAGCATTTCTGTTAAAATCTGCTGGGTGCGGGGATCGAGTCTGCCCACCATGCCACAATCTAACAGCGCTATCCGCCCATCTGTAAGGTAAAATAAATTTCCCGGATGGGGATCGGCATGAAAAAATCCATCTATATATAGTTGTTGAAAAAATACTCTAAATAATAAACTCGTGATCGCTTTGCGTTCTGTAACGGGATCTTTACCATTGTTATTACTATTTAAGCTGGCTGAAAGTATAGGCATACCTTCTAGCCATTCCATCACCATTAATTTTTCTGTAGTTAATTCCCAATAGATTTGCGCTACTACTATTTGCTGGGGATCGTACCATTTACTCTTAGATAAATTCCGCCGCAGTTGGTCTGTATATCCCGCTTCCCGCGTAAAATCTAATTCAGCTTCTAGGGCTTTGGTGAATTCTTCCGCAATCGATTTAATTTCATTATTTCGCCCAAAATCCGTCCTGGCGACTAAATCGGCAATTCCTTGAATTAAAGCAATATCTTGAGCAACTGTTAAGTCGATCCCCGGACGTTGCACTTTTAAAGCGACTTCTCTACCATCAATTAATGTAGCGCGATGGGTTTGGGCAATTGATCCCGCCGCTACTGGTACGGGATTCACCGTTCTAAAAGTTTGTTCCAGTGGCGCTTTTAACTGTTGGCGTAACAGAATTTCAATTTCCGTCCAAGGAACTGGGGGTACTTCATCTTGCAGCGTTGAAAGTTCCTCAATATAGCCAGCACTCAGTAAATCTGGACGGGTAGATAATAGCTGACCGAGTTTGACATAAACTGGCCCCAAATCCACCAGAATATTTTTTAATACTGCCGGTGTAGGTAACTGTGGTTCATCAGCTTTACCACCAGTTAGTAGCCTGCGCATATAGTCCCAGCCATTACGCAGCACTACTTCAATAATTTCTCGTTGACGCGGAACAGTTTGAGTGAGGAACATTTTTTTGGCGATTGGGGAGTAATGAGGCAAAAGAAGATGAGGGAGACGCGAGGAATCTAAAAAAGACAACTAATTATTAAATACTTATAAATGCACCTGATAAATGCACCTAGCCTCTAGCTCTTACCCCTCACCCTAGTTATAATAAAATAAGCAGAATATTAACCTCTGCCAAGGGTTTTAACTTTTACAGCTATAGCAAGTCGGTAAATCGGGGATCGCTTTGGATTGTTTTGAGTATCTGCTTAATTTCCTGGGTACGGTCTTTTTTGACTATGAGGGTGACATTGCGATCGCGCACAATCACAACATCCTCTAAGCCTATGGTAACAATTACATCATCGTCATCGGTGGCGTAAAGCAGTGACCCTTTGGTATCCAGACCTACATGGGTAGCTAGTTCCACATTGGGAGTCTCTTCTGTTTTTAGTAAGCGCTCAATTGCATTCCAATCGCCGAGATCGTCCCAACCAAATGACACTGGTAAGACGTATGCTAAATTGGTTTTTTCCATAAGAGCATAGTCTATACTTTTTTTAGGTAATTGCGGGTAAATATCAGGCCCATTTTGTGCTAGAGGTTCAATAATTTCCGGTGCATGGGTGTAAAGTTCTTTTAGAACTACCCCAGCGCGAAAAAAGAACATGCCACTATTCCAGCTAAAACGTCCCGTTGCTAAAAAAGATTCCGCCGTTTCGCGGTTGGGCTTTTCAGTAAAGCGGTTCACGTGATAAGCTGGCAACTCATTAAAGCTACCAATTTTTGCGCCTTGTTCGATATAACCGTAACCAGTTGAGGGAAAAGTTGGCTTGATTCCCAGTGTGACAATCGCTTCTGTACTTGCCGCTAATGAGGTTGCAGCATGTAATGTGTCTGCAAATGCTTGTTGGTCGTCAATCCAGTGGTCAGCAGGGAAAAAGCCGATAACAGCGTCTTCACCATAGCGCTGTTTGATTTCTAAACTTGTCCAAGCAACGGCGGCGGCGGTGTCTCTTCCCTCAGACTCGATTAATAAATTTTGTGACGGCAATTGCGGTAGTTGTTGTCGCACACCTTCAGCTATCAAAGCAGAAGTAACGACAAACAACGAATCCCATGCGCCGACCACATTTATCAGTCGATCGGCTGTTGCTTGTAGTAGGCTCCTAGAGCTACCATCAAGGCTTAAAAACTGCTTGGGTCGCCTATAACGACTCAATGGCCAAAAACGCTCACCTTTACCACCAGCAAGGATTACGGGGAACAATGGATTAGTCATTTTGTCATACACACCTACTAAAGAACACTACAAGTTTACAGTGGGCTGATCTACTGGCAATATTTGTAGCTTGCATTAACATAACTTTTAGGGAGTGGTTGAGTGGGGAGATAATTGTGATTAAACAAATGCAATGGGCGGAAAATCAAATCACGCCGCAACAAGTAGCAGAATTAGAGTTAAATGGGGTTAAACCTCAACAATTGGCGCGTTCAGAACATCAGGTATCATCGCCAGAAGTACCAGCACCAGCACCAGCAACAGCACCAGCAGCAGAACCAGAAGTTCAACCAGAGGAACAAACTCATGTTTCTCGGGGTGTAGTTGAGTCTGTAGGTGAAATTCCCAACCAGCTTTATGAACGGTTGGGTTTAACAATGCCGAAATGGCTGTTGTGGGTATTAACAGTTGTTTTGGGAATTGTTTTATCTGGGTTACTAGTATCTACTTTGGCGTTGTGGACTCCTTTATGGAGTAATCTCGACCAAACGGAAGAAGATACAGGTCTGGGAGTTAAAGAACAGCAAAAAATTCCTTTACCTGGGGAGCTATGGGGTAAAATCTCCGAATATCAGCTTTCAAGACCCATGAATATTTTAATTATGGGGATTGAACCAGTTAAAGGTACTGTTGATGGCTCACCGGAAAGTTTCGCTGGTAAAAGCGACACTATGCTGATGGCGCGACTTAACCCCAGCGATAAGTCAATTAAAGTGCTTTCCATTCCTAAGGATACTATGATTGCTATCCCCGAAGAAAAGGGATTAACCAAAGTATCCGATGCCAATGCTCAAGGCGGCCCTGTGTTAGCAGCGCGGGTAATCAGCCGGACTTTGAGTAATGCACCAATCGATCGCTATATCCGCATCTCGACTAGTGGCTTACGTCAATTAGTCGATCAATTGGGTGGGGTAGAAGTTTTCGTTCCCCAAGCCATGTCATATCAAGATGCGGCTGGTAAATCTGTGAGTTTGGTTAGTGGTTGGCAAACCCTCAACGGCGAACAAGCAGAACTATTTGTACGTTACCGCGATCCAGGCTTAGGGGATCTTCCCAGAGTCCAACGCCAGCAAGCACTAATCAAAGCCTTGCTAGAACGTTTGAATAGTCCGACTGTGTTACCGAGGTTGCCGCAATTAACCCGAATTATGCGGAAGTATTTTGATACCAACCTGAAAATTGAAGAAATGATGGCATTGGTAAATTTCTCGCTCAATCAAGACCGAGACAATTTCCAAATGACTGTGTTACCTGGTGGCTTCAGCCGTTTCAGCCAAGATCCTAATAGTTATTGGTTGAATATGACTGGACAACAAAGCCTATTGAATGATTATGTTGGGGTAAATGTACCTGGTCTTAAAGCTGATGCGCGACCAGTACCTAAACTCAAAATTGCTATTCAAAATGCTTCTAATCAACCGCAGTTAACTGAAAAAGTTATCAATTATCTCAAACAAAAAGGCTTCACCAGTGTTTACGCAGTGCCAGATTGGCCTGATACCCAACGTCAAACACAAATTATTGTCCAAAAAGGTAACCGAGAAATAGGAGATAACCTACAACAAATAGTTGGTTTAGGTCAAGTTGAAGTTTCCGCTACTGGAGATTTAGAATCTGACCTGACAATTCGTATTGGTAAGGATTGGAAGTAGTCATGAGTTAAGAGTCATGAGTTAAGAGTCATTAGTCAATGGTCAATAGTCAATAGTTAATGGTTCAAAATATATTAAGTAGAACTTTTGATTGTGACTTGGCACTTTTGACTCGGTAAAAATTTATGAGAAATTTCTGGCTACGCCTTTGGAGTTTAATACTTATTTTACTATTAGCTGGTTTATGGGTGATTTTTACTCCTAAACCAGCTTTTGCACAAGAAAAGACGATTAATTACAACAATACTCATTTAGAAAAACGCGATTTTTCTTATACTGATTTAGCTGGTGCTAAATTTGTCGCTGCAGAAATGCGAGAAGCAAATTTTCAAGGTGCTAATTTAAAAAATGCTATTCTCACAAAAGGCGTTTTATTAAAAGCTAATTTACAAGATGCAAACCTGACTGGTGCTTTAGTTGACCGCGTAACTTTTGATAGTGCAAATTTAAAAAATGCGATTTTCATAGAAGCAACTTTGACCAATAGTCGCTTTTATGAGGCGGAGATTACTGGTGCTGATTTTACAGACGCATTAATTGACCGCTATCAAGTATCTTTATTATGCGATCGCGCTGATGGCATTAACTCTGTGACCGGCGTTTCTACACGGGAAAGTTTAGGTTGTAGATAAATATGGGCATGGGGCATGGGGCATGGGGCATTGAGATTTGTCGAAGAACCACATCTTTCGTAGGGGCACGGCACCGATAAAATATCGGTAATACCGAAAGTTTGTAGATGCCGTGCCCCTACAAGTTGGATAATTTATTTTTTGGAGTTCCCATAAAAATCGGTCTTTTCCATGCCCAATGCCCTATGCCCAATTAGAAAAATCTTGACCAAACTGAGACAGTGATATTAGCTGAATACGCTCGCTATTTTGCGCTGCGTCTCTCTCAGCTTGGGTATTATAGCCCCAATCTGCTAAAAATAATTTCACATCTGCTAGGTCTGATTGCTGCTGGACTAACTCCAAAGTTTTCAATCTATCTTCGACAAACCACAAACTTACGGGTTTATATTCAGCATTTTGGATTAATTCCCGAATAATTTCGTATTTAGGGCGCTTCTCTTCCTTACCAAATATGACTATGGGCGCTAAATCTACACCTGCTTGCTGTAATAACTGCTGCACAAAACGCCCTTCTTTTGTGGTGATGATATATAACTTAACTTTACTAGCAACAGTGGCTTTGATTTTATCAATTACGCCAGGATAAAATCTATGCAAGCTTAACCAACCATCTAAATCGTTAGCAATCCAGCGATCGCGAGAATTATCTAAAATGGCTGCAATTTCTCTGGCTTGTAGCTTATAGTCTAATAAAATTTGTGGGGCAATAGTTACCCATTCGTGAAGAATCTTGTCATCATCAATACCATCAACTAAAGCTTTAATTAAAACAGGCATTTCCCAACCTGTTTCAATTACTGGCCTGAGGCGATAAAATCTTGCAGCTAAGTTATCGGCTGGTATTTTATTAGCAGGCGACCAAATTTGACAATAGGTACGCCATGCTACTTCAAAATATTCAATTAATCCATCGCAAATCACTCCATCAAAGTCTAGGGCTAAAATTGTGGGACTACTTGCGGTCATGGGTTTGAGGATGAAAACTGCTTTGGTTAGCTTATCCCATCCAGCCAGAATTTTTCTGTATCATGCTAGTTTGCAGATTCTGCGGAAGAGTCTAACGCTTGTTGATCAGCATCCCTGGAATGAAGAATATCTAACGCATCTTGGTCAGCCATTTCGATAATTGCTGCTACATATTGCTTGACTTGTTCAGCAACATCAGGCTTCCACTGACGCAATTTTGTCTCTAGGGTTTCCACTAAAGCGTCCATTGATACCTCTACCATTAACGATTGTGGTGTTTCTTAATATGTTAGAGTATCCGCGCTAGAGGTTGCTGATAAATTTCTCTGGGCAAGGTTAAATTATACTGCATCTCAGCCGCAAAGCCCTATGGCTGCAAGGTTATACAGCTATTTATGAATTTCTACTAATTTAAATATTGTTTGCAGGACATCAATATATTTTAGAGGGCATGGCAATGCCATGCCCCTACCATTTGTGTTATTACTAATTTTCAAAATAATTAAGTATATTTTATAACTAATTTAATGTATTTTTTCGTAATGCTGTGGATATGCGATCGCAATTTGAAACCCAGATTATCTCTACCTTAATTAAAGGTGAGCAAATGGGGCAAGACTACCTCATCGAAACTTCCTGTAGCATTTTTTCTCGTCAAGGTGACGGTGACATAATTACTTGGGAAGATATTAGTTTTCCAAAACTGTCCAAGTGTGGCTCGTTTTTTGACGGTGCGTACAATGTACCGAAAGCAACTTATGATGATTGGGTATTGATGAATAGGGAAAGATACTCATTAAAAAATGCGATCGCTCATTCTCAAGTCACCCTAATTTCTGACGCAGAAGCTAACCGATTGTGCGCTGACTACAATTATCGCTGGGCTAATTTTTATTGGTTAACTCGACCAGGATTTTCTCCCGATTTTTCCCAAGCATTGATTCAATTAGCAGTATATTGTCCATCCAGTCCAAATTATGCCAGTATTCTCTATCTGGAAAGAAACAATAATCAATGGGAAACCAAGTCATCTTTCGGTTTATACAATCAATAATCAATAGTCAACAGTCAACAGTCAACAGTCAACAGTCAAAACCGATATTTTTTGCCACCCCACTAGGATGCTGTATGTCAGAGAACTCGGATAAACAACTCCGGTTTGCCTATCGGCATAATGGCTAATTAAAAAAAAATTAAGTATACTTTTCTTAATGGTGAATTAGCGTTTCTGTTATGGCTACCCTATTGCTGGATGACGGTACAATCGAGAGCGATTTAAGCGAAATAGTCCGTGAATTGTCTCCTTTGGGCATTCACTTGAAACACTACGATCCAGGAACATCGCTGCTTTTTCCGCACTTAATCGATCAAGACGTAGTTACCGAATCCGAGAAGCGCTACATCTTAGAACTGCATAATGGAGTGTTTGAATTTCTCCAGCAAGAAACAGGCTATCTTTGGTGTGACTTACTGAATATACACCCAGGTTCCCCGCATATTGAGACATTAATAGCCACTTACAGCCGTTATCATACTCATACTGCGGCTGAACCTATCTACGTTTTAGCGGGAGAGATGATTTTTGGCTTTGTCAAACCAGATGGTAGCCAGATTCAGTTATTAGTTCAAGCGCAAGATTATCTGGTGATTCCTGCGGGTGTAGAGCATTGGTGTAGTCCGAATGCATCCTTGAATTTTAAAGCAGTACGCTATTTTATCACCGCAGAAGGTTGGTTACCAAATTACACAGGAACTCAGTTAAGCGACTCGATGAACAAGCCGCGATAATAGTAATAGGGGACTTACAAAAAATAAATTACCTATATTCTCTAGTAGTGCGAGCATCTTGCTCGCTGATGTTTAAAAGCGAGCAAGATGCTCGCACTACAAATTTATTGGGTATTTAAAAAATTGGATGTCCCTAGCTATTCTGGTAATTCCAACGGCTTGGTAAAATTAGCAGCAGCACGTACTACTCGATTACCATCTTTGGTAAGAATTTGACGTATTTGTGTAGGTGTGTTGGGATTTTGCGCGATCGCATAGCGTTCTAGCCAAGAAAAAGAGCGAGCAATTTTGGCTAAAATTCCCTTTGGTGCTTGTGGATTTAATAAAACTGTGAGGCGAGTAGATAGAGGAATTTGTTCCCATTTGCTGAGGAGTTCTCTTTCAGGATAAAGGCTTGATTCTAACTCACCTGGCTGATAATTAGGTGAAGATTCCCAAGATGCTAAAATTGCATCGTCAATACAGGGATTGCTGGCTGCTGCTTTGCGTACATTAGGATGTTCATGGTTAACTAAGACTGCTAAAAGTTCCTGGTTAGCGTAGAGAGAAGCCGCTATTCTTTTCAAGACTGCTAAATTAACTATTCCTTCGTTTAAGTCTTTGAGAATATCTAGTCCCCATATTTGCACAATAAAATTTGGTGTATTAGGATTTTCGCAAGCAGCGTAACGGATAAAGTCTTGTTCGTGTTCTAAAAGTAGCTTTTTTAAAGACTTTTCAGCTAAGTTAGGATGACGAGCAATGGCTGCTAAATTAGAATTAGCAGCATCTTTAAACTGTTTGTGCGATGCTGTCTTTAAAGTATTTTCTTGGCATTCTAATGATTTTTCCAAAAAATTACCTGAAACATGGGGATTCATCATACCAAATTCTTCAACACCAGAATTTAAACTGTATCCGCCGAGATATCTTTGTTCAAACAGGTATAGTAAGCTGAGAACAAGTTGCTTCGGTGTTTTGGGATTGTTTGCAATTCTATTGAGAACAACGTAATCATCGCCGCGATCGCGTGCTAATTTTTCTAGTAAGCTGACTGGTGTATTCGGGTTATAAACTATTGCTTGATGAACATAACCCTTCAAACCTTGATTACTAGCGAGTTTTTCCAGAATATACACAGGTGTTCGAGGGTTAGCTGCGATCGCTTCATGAACTGCATTATGACGATCCGAATCAGCCATCTCTTCTAGCAATTCCAACGGTAGGTTGGGATTCCACGCTATGCGTCTACCTAATTCATAAAGATCCGGTTTCTCAAGAAGTTTTTTTAAGAAATGAACAGGAGCATTAGGATTACTAGCCAGTGCATAGAAGATACTACCATCAGCAGATTCTAGTAATTGTTCCAGAATATAACCAGGGGTATTAGGATGTTCAGCAGCTATTAAGCGTTCTTTTGAGTTAGCTGACTGTGCTAGCTTTTCTAATTCATCAACAGTCTTTTCTAGATATGCTGCGCTTCTGTAATCTACAAATCGTGAAATATGTTTAGGAATATCCGATCGCAATTCCTTAATTTTGGCGATTGGCTGAATTGCATCTTTAAATTTTTCTGAGCAATCTTTTAATATCCTATCTATTGCTGTTTGGGCGATTTCTTGCCAATCTCCACAATTAGCATCATCATTCCAATTAACATGCATTTGCGCCGCTTCTACCACAAGCTGATTGTTACTAGATGCTAAATATTCAAGGGTAGCTTTTGGTGTTTGGCTATTTACCGTGATTGCTAATTTTACTGTTTCCGATGAAGATTTGGCGACATATTCTAAAAGCGAAACTGGCACAAGCTTCCGCTTAATTAAATTAGGTAAAACTGTATCAAAAGCTGTAGCTAGTAAATTGGGATTTTCTAAAATTAATAAATCAATAGCTGGGTTTCTAAATAAATGTCTAGGAAACAGCTTGGCTAAAAACATTAGTCGAGATGGCGGAATGTTAGGATTCATCAGCAAATTCTGTCGCACTTTTGCGTCAGCGTATGAGCCTAATTCATGTAAAATATCCGCATCAGTGCCAGGATTTTGTGCAACTATCCTGGCTAACTCTATACTAAGTTTCGCAAGCTCTCGCAAACGCTCAGAAGGGGTATTTTCATTCGCAGCTTCTTGCAATGCTGTTTCTTGCTGTTGACTCATGGGTAGATGCTTCATAGGTAGTTAATCTCAAGCAAATTCAAAAATTATGCTTCCCTTATTGTTCCCTTTAATGATTTGAGATTTGCTACCCTTGATTAACGATTAGTTAACGATTAGTAAATATTAATAAAAAACAACTACCATTTAATAAAGCCGTAATTACTGCACCAATAATTACCCCTTTCATCATTGCTAGGCGCTGTTGTCTTCTCAGCCAAATACAAACAGGAATTACATATAACATTTGCCAAATAAAAAATCCCCAAGCGCCTACTAACCATATACCTAAATAGTAATAATTATTAGAACCAAATATCTGCACAGAAAGCCAACCCAAGCCAAATATGATCAGTATTGCTAATGAATGTAAACCAACTATCAGAAATAATCCTAATAAAATTTGGAAAATTTCATTTCTTTGAGACATTAATTTAACCCTTTAGATGACACCGTTCGCTCAAATTCAATCAGTACGGTTATTAACCAACTGATATCCAGCACTTCCTGCACGATAAAACATATTGAATGTATCAAATGGAATTATCCTACCATCTGGATGTACAATATGAATACAAGAGCGCTTGACTGAGCGGACATCAAAGTTAAAAGGGTCGAGAAATTGAACTATCATTACTCGAAATACATTTGAGTAATTAATACCTTCTGGTACAGCTATCATGGGTAAACAACATAAAAGCTGCTTGAGTGATAAAGCCGCAGAATTGGGTGAATGGCTGGTAGAAAATAGTTGAAAAATTTGCTGTTTTAGTTCTTCATTTTGTTCATAAAGTACACTATTAGGCATAATTTTTACAAACACATCTGGATTAATTAACCCAGTTAGCGGGATAACTTTACCATTTAATTTCAATGCGTAAGCCATCGCCAAGCAATCAGGATGACAGGGAACTGGAAGAATATCTTCCGGTTTAAAATAAGGACTTTGTTCTAAAATTGAGCGACGAACTTCTGTTAAGGTGTACCTGTCTCGTTTGGGGTTAAATCCTGCTAATCTTCCGGCTGCTTGTATAGGTTGAAAAGTCACACCCCGGATACATTTTTGCTGTAAAGCGTATTCGATGATTTTACCAATTTCGCTGTCATTTAACCCTTTCTTGAGGGTGACAACTAATGTAGTCGAAATATTATATTCATTGAGATTAGCAATTGCTTGTTCTCTGATATGGCGTAAATCTGCACCGCGTAACTCTTTTAAAGCTGCGGCTTCAAAGCTATCAAATTGTAAATATATCTCAATTCCGGGCATGTATTGACTCAAGCGATCGCAAAACGATTTATCCTTAGCGATCGTTACGCCATTGGTATTGATCATTAAATGCTTAATCGGCTTGGTTTTGACAATATCTAAGATTTGAAAAAACTCAGGATGAATCGTAGGTTCGCCACCACTGAGTTGTACTATTTGCGGTTCGCCTTCATTAGCAACTACCGCATCAATCATGCTTTCAATTTGTGCTAAACTGCGATGCAGTCTTGGTTGCTGGGATAATTGAGAAACTTCTTCTGCGCCAGAGTCAGCATAACAAATTGGGCAGGAAAGATTGCATTTATCTGTAACTTCAATTAATGTTAAACAACTATGTTGTTCGTGATCGGGGCAAAGTCCACAATCATAAGGACAACCATATTTAATTGGCGTATTAAACTTGAGAGGCATATCTCCAGGTTTAATAAATTCTAGAGATTTTTTATAATATTCAATATCATCAGCAATTAAAACTTCTTCTTTTCCGTGAGTAGGACAATGTTTAACTAAATAAACACAATCGTCTTGAAAAATAATTTTCGCTTCTACCTTAACTAAACATTTTGAGCAAACACTATTAGTTAAGGCGTAAAATAAATAATCGCGAGTAGGCATGGTATTAAATAAGGCAGAGGGCAGATGGCAGATGGCAGAAGGGAATGATGAAGAAGTTTTGTAGGGTGAGCAATGTCTAGCTGAAAATTATGGAAAATTATGTAAATTATTTATTGAATTGAAACATTTGGGAAATACTGCGGTGATAGTAGAGGATAGTTAGTAAACAAGTAATTTGAATAGCACTCAAGCCCAAAAAGGGATGAAAATCTGGTTTAATGAAATCTATCAGGAAACGAAACCCAAAATAAGAAATTAAATAAAATTTAAATAATTCGCCATTTTCATATTGAAAACGGCTGCGCCAGCTTAAGAATATAATTAACAATAATAAAAATAAGATTTCATACAATTGTGTGGGATGTCGGGGAACACCATCGCCAAAATCTACACCCCAAGGTAATGTGGTGGCGATTCCATAAGTGCGATCGCTCAAACCGGTGAGAAAGCAGCCAATTCTCCCGATGCCTGTTCCCACAATTAAGGGAAATACAAATACATCACCTGTAGACTGATGAATTCCCAGAATTTTTTTGGTAATTTCTACGCCAATTAATCCCCCCAAAAGTGCGCCGACAACTGTTTTACCTTGCAGTAAGAGTAAAAGTAATTGCTGTTGATTTTGCCAAATTAAATCAATATGTTGCAACCAAACCAACATTTTGGCACCAATTAAAGCACCTATCAGCCCCCCAACAATTACAGAAGTACGTTGACTAGGTGTAATTGAATCTTTACGCACGCGGCGGATTAATAAACGAAAAGCAGTAGCATAAGCTAAAGATTCAAATAAAATATGTGGATGAATTCGTAAGGAACCTATCCCGATATAAACAGGGAAAGTCAACATAATTTGTAATTTATAAAGTATCAAGTTGTATTAATAAGTAGTTAAACATAATTAAGTAAGGCGTAGGTTGGGTTGAGGGACGAAACCCAACATTTTCCGCGCTTTGTTGGGTTTCACTTCGTTCAAACGCCAGTTGCTACAACGGTGGGAACCCCCGCAACTCACTGGCTCCCCAACCTAATTTATCCTTAACTGAACGGTATCGTTCTACAAAGTACCCAAAGGCGATCGCTATAATTGTGCAGGCACATATTTTCACCTTGGTAGAGTTGCAGAAGAATTAGGCGAACTGGAATCAGCGAAAGCTTATTATCTGCAAGATTTACAGATTACGGCTGAGTTTAATGATGAGTATGGTTTAGGAATTTCTCGGCGTAATCTTGCCCGTTTCTACCAAGTTACTCAGGATGAGAGTTTATTAGCCGCCGTATCCGAGATTTTGGGGGTGTCGGTTGAGGAATTGCGGCAGAGTTTTGATGAAAATCGTGATTCGTAATTAAGAAAGTAATAAAAAATCGACTTTTATCATAAATATCGTAATGTTTGTTATAAAGATTGTCTTATCCATAGAAAACATCAAGGTTTTTTCGTAAATATTGCGATTTTTATTATAAAGATTGTATTTTCCATAGAAAACATCAAGGTTTTTTCGTAAATATTGCAATGTTTATTATGAATATTGTATTTTTCATAGAAAACATCGCGATTTTTTCGTAAATATTGCGATTTTTATTATGAATATCACAATTTTTATCATAAATTATCGTGATATTCGTTATTCACATCGTCTCATACAGCAAATTGCAATTTGGTAAGGTACAGATAATTATTAGGGCATGGTGAGGTACAGATAATTATCAGGGCATGGCAGTGCCAGTGCCCCTACAATCAACGATAATCTGTACTTCATTGGCTTGCAATCTGCTGTATATTCTAAGAGACATTACTGATGGAATTGTATCAGGCGATCGCACAACGAGCGCAAGCTCATGGGCATTCGGTGAGTCGAGAGACTGTAACATGATGAGAGATAAAGTGTTACGGAAATCTGTGGTGTTATGAGAAATGAAAATTCCCCCTGATGCGATTATTGCAGACGAAAAAATTACCCGCTACTTATTAGTACCAAGAGAACAAGACGATAAATCAAAGTTTCTTGCCCAAGCTGGATTTACCCTCAAACCTAACAAGGAGTCTGCAAATGAACTTTGAACTATACCAACGTGTTGCTTTAAATCGTGACTTGGATGAATATCAATTTAAAAAAGGTGATTTAGCAACTTTAATTGATTTTGTTCCTCATCCCAGCAATGGCGAACAAGGATGTGTTCTAGAAGTATTCAATGCAAGTGGTGAATCAATAGCTGTTGTCATTGTTCCCCTATCTGATATTAAACCACTGCGAAATCATGAAATTTTAAGTGTTCGCTCTTTGGTGGAAATTTAGGTTGTTTAAGTGACAGGAATCATTTATATTGCGATGCCTATGTCAGCATATTAGTTCGCTGGCGGGCGAGTGCCATTATTATCTATATTATCCATAGTTATTCTGGGTTGTTATGGTCATTTGTCAGAGACGCGATGAATCGCGTCTCTACAATTTTATGTAATGATCACTCGATTTCTTCACACAGAATCAATAATTTTTCCATCGCTTCCGCTAAAGAAATTAAATCTATCCACGAGGAACCGCTAACTAAATTTTGTGCATGTGCTAATCGATTACGTAGCTGTTCGGCTGATTTGAGAAACCTTTCGCCAAATCGCTTGGATTTTAATCCTAGTTGTTCTAGCAGTTCTGGCTGATTTAAAACTAACTCGCGCTTATCGCAAAATTGCAGATAATCTAATAAATCTGTAGCTTCATTTCTTTCTTGGCTTTCGCGCCATAATCTTTGTGCGACTTGTAAACGTTCTGGCTTTAAAACTTTCTGCCAACTATTATCTACATAATAAAGCCGCACGAGTCGCAGCAAATTCATTTCTAACAGCGTGACTAAGCCAAATAACAGCATTCTTGCAGGTGCTTTTTGCAAATCGCCACAGGTAACAATTCCCGTGACTTGATTGCAATCCAGCACAAATAATCGGGGAGTTTGTTGCAGAATTGGTAGCAGTTTCATCAGTGGGGTGGAAATAGCGATGAGTTCTCTGGGATGAAATACGCGCTGATAATCGCTGCATACTTTTCCCGATGTTGCTTTGTGTAAGTTGGCGCGTTCTACATAGCCAGTGATGGTATCACCTGACTCAACACCAACGACATCAAAGTCGCGTGCTTGCATCCATTGCAGCACCTCTGTTACCTCAGCTTCCGCCGACACTGCTTTGAGGGGTTCTGCTACATATTCAATGGTGATGTTGTTCTCAAATAAACTCCGCAAATCTTGAGAACGGGATTTAAGGTGCTTCATCCTTATAAATATACTTCAAGCGCCCAGACTTGTTGAGCCTGAGCGCTTGAATATTAGGTTGCAGAGAAACTTCTGCTGGTTATGGAATTTAAGCAGGCATCATTTGCATCATCCGGCAAGTTTCTGCACATTTGCGGCAAGCTGCGGCACATTCCATCATTTTATCACCGCCCATTTCGTCACAAGCCATTGCACAGCGATCGCACATTTCTGCACATAGCATACAAGTACGTCCCATGAATTCGGAACCACTCATCATCATGTTCATGCACATCATGCACATTTCTGCGCAGTCGCGCATCATGCCCATCATGCTCATCATTTTCATGTCCATCTGCTTGCCTTGAGACATGGACATGCAGTGAGTCATGGTTTCCATACACATCTTGTGACATTCCATGCAAGCGTCCATGCAGGTTTGCATTTCAGTTGTCATGGATTCGTTCATCATCATCATCATCATAGGAAAACCTCCTAACTAGCTGATGCTTTTTTGACTCGTCCTGTGGAGGACTTAACTATCAATTTAGACTGAGATTTATAGGGAGTCAATAGTGTTTTTACGAGGGTATTTATATGCTCACTATCTCGATATGCTTACCGCTAATTTGTCTTAATTGCACATAGTTTAGTGATATTTATCTGGTTATTTGCATGAGGATTATTGTAAATAAAGCCTCGGAAACTCCCGTAAAAAATCGGAGTTTTCGCAAATCACTAAATTTGTTAATATGCGATCGCTAATTCGGCTTAAGTCTAAGGATATATTTATGTCAGTTTCTCTTAACAAATATCTATAAAAAGTTGTGAATTGGGCATGGGGCATGGGGCATTGGGCAAAGACGCGATGAATCGCGTCTCTACAATTGTCATTTGTCTGCCTTCCCTAGCTCCTAGCCCCTAAAATAAAAACCGTGAGACTAACAATAGTCCACGGCTTTGGTGTGGTGTGAGGAGACTTAACTATTGCCATGATAAACCGATCTCACGCTATGTAACGCAAGCTTAACAGCTTTGTAACAAAATAGTCTTTTGCTGACAAAAAATTGTGGTGCTAGCAAATAAGCAAATTAAAAATCAATTAAAATTTAGACTAAAGCACCACCGCAACTAGAACCACAACCAGCTGTACAACCATAGCAATAAGCTGCGGTTTGAATCTCATCAATCAAGTCTAAACTACCAGCCGCTAACAAGCTAGCAATTGTCAAAGTTTCACCATTATGGCTTTTTGCTGGTAAATTCATCATTTGGTTAAAGTCGCAATCGTAAACGTTACCTAAATAATCAACCGATAATTGATTACGACACATTAAATGCTCAACTGTGCCAGCATTAAAGTTAGATTCTAAAAACTGCAAATAGCTGGCGTACAATTTTTGACGTTCTAAATACATTTTTGTTCTACCTACTGGTAGATTGGTGATGGTGAAGAGGTTGTTAAATACTATGCCAAAATGTTCTTTTAAGAACATTTTATAAGCTTTCTCTAGGTTTGTTTGTTCGGGAGCTAAAGAAAATTTTTCTGCTTTGGGTAATTGGGGATTATAAACCAAGTCCAAAATTAAATCGGATTCTTTTCCATAGCCAAGATGATTTAGCCATTGCAACGCTTTTATAGAATCATCAAAAACACCAGCACCGCGCATTTTATCTACATTATCTGCTAAGTAGCAGGGTAGGGAAGCAACTATTCTTAATTTATTTTCTGCAAAGTATTCTGGTAAATCACCAAAGCCATCGACAAAATAAATAGTCAAATTAGAACGAACAATTACCTGTTTACCTGTTTTTTTAGCGGCGGCTACTAATGGCTTAAAGCCATAATTCATTTCTGGCGCACCACCAGTTAAATCAATAATTTTAATTTCGGGAAATTTGTCAATTAACTCGATTAATTGTTCGCAAATTTCTGGAGATAATTCTTCTGTGCGTTTTGGACTTGCTTCTACATGACAGTGGGTACAGGCTAGGTTACAGCGTTTACCTAAATTAATTTGTAATACAGATATAGCGGTTTTAGTTAACGGTTGACTGAGTTTTTGTTGAAATGGTGTTACTTTTATATCTCGTGAATTTAACGATTGAGTCTGCATTTTTAGTTTTTCTCCAATAAGATTCACTCTAAATCTTTGTAGTGGCGTGGCAAGCTTTAAATGTTGCAATATAATTTTCTTGTGGGGTGGACATCTTGTCCGCCCAGGACGGGCGAGACGCCCATCACACAAGAGTTTTATTAATGCACCATTTTAGCCTTGTCTCGCCACTACGAATATAGATAGTAATTTGTGGTTAAAAGTTAGCAGCAACCACCACCGTCATAATGCCATGTGGAATCGGTAACTATGATTTCTGTTGGCTTTAAAGCTGCAAGTTTAGCAGCCGTTTTATCGCACACGGCTGCGGGAATCCCACGCTGCAATAAATGTCCTGCTCCGTCATCAAATAAAGATTCTGTACCTGCATAAATTGCGGTTTTACCTGTAAAAATACAGGCTCCATCTGCGGGGATAGCAACTTTAAAAGATACAGAATCTAGACTTTCTAAGAGTAAATTTTCTTCTAGGTTATAAGTTAAAGTATCTAGTAATCGGTAAGGACGACGGGCACGAATTTCTACTTGACCAAAGCCAGCATTAACAATCAATTGTGTATAATCTTGATATGTCAGTGCGCCTGATAAGCACATGGCTCTAAGGCGTTCATCTTGTTGTAGATGTGCAGGTATGGGACGAGTAGCGATGGGATCGCTCATTTGTAAACGTCCGCCTGGTTTTAAAACGCGATATGCTTCTTTTAAAGCGCGGGTTAAATCTTCTGGTTCAAAGATGTTAAAAAGACAGTTTTGCGCTACGACATCTACAGCCGCATCAGCAACGGGTAAGTTAAAGGCGTCACCTGGGTAGATTTGGACAAAACTGGGATCAAACCAGGGATTTTCTTGAGCAGCGATTTCTAAATTGCGTGTAGCTGCTTCGCGCATGGCTTCCACTGGTTCCACTGCAATTACAGCACCGGGACGACGGGAAAAATAAGCAAATTGTAAGGCTTCTAAGCCACCACCCACGCCAACATACAGGACGGTAGGTTGATTAGCTAGTTCAGTTGGGTGAACAGTAGTACCACAACCATAGTTCATTTCTTGCATCGCCAAGGGGATTTTTAGTCCTGGTAGTTGCAGAGGTGTACTTTGGACACAACAAAGTCCCACTTGTGGTGTTTGTGCAACTTCACGATAAAATTCTGCTGCTGTTTCTAAATAGGTCATTGCGATCGCGTAAAATCAACTTTAACTTTACGCATCGTAATACAATTAACTTTCAATTGTATTAGTGTGAGATAAGAATCTAAGCAACCTCTAAACTACTGGTTTTAACGGTTTTGCCGCCAACAAGCATCCCCCAAACACCCACACAATAGGCAGTTTAGGGGATTAGTCAGAGTCAGGATTAATTGTATAATACGTAGCCGATACCATGTAAGGTTTGCAGTAAAGGCTTTTCGTTATTAGCTTCAAGTTTTTGGCGGAGGTAGCGAATAGACATTTCCACGATTTGAGAGTCGGCGATAAAGTTGTGACTCCAGACTTCGGCTAAAATGCGATCGCTTGTGATAATCTGTCGCGGATGTATCAGTAAATATTCTAGTAACTCAAATTCCTGTTCCGTTAAATCAATCAACCTCTGGCCTCGATATACTTTGCGCGTTAGACGATTTAAACTCAGGTCTTCAAATTCTAAAATATCTGCACCATGTTTTACTTGGCTTTTTCGCAGATGAGTCCGGATGATGGTAACTAAGTCTTCGATACAAACAGGTTTAACTAGCCGATCGTCAACATCAGCATCTAAGCCTGCAATGCGATCGCTTGTTTCATCCTTGACAGTTAATAAAATTATTGGTAGTCCTTTGTCAATACTTCGCAGGCGATGACAGGTATCGTACCCGGATAAACCTTGTAAAGTCCAGTCTACAATTACTAAATCTGGATGTAACTTCTGTGCTGCGGTAACGGCAGTTAGTCCATCGTAAGCAACACTGACTTGATAACCCTGATAATTTAGTTCTAATTCTAAAAATCGAGCTAGCTTGACTTCATCTTCAACCAGTAAGATGTGCGTCATAGATGATGTTGATAATTTCAGCAGAATACGGTTAGCACAGATACAGACTCGCCCATTTTAGAGAGGTACTAACTATTAAATAGTTAGACATCTAATTAGTACTCCGTCAGCTTAGTATAGTTCGGATTCAGTAACAACCGTAAATCTGCGGTTACCAATGACTGCTACATCACAAAATCATCACATTTTAGCAGTATACGGCAATATCTTCACCACACTCATCCGCAAGATAACAGAGAGCTTTAAAACGCAAAGTTACCACTTGTTCATAAAGAGGATTTAACTTACACATCGGTGGAATGTGCATTAAAGTGCGACCGAAAAGTGTAATATCTCTCTCAAATGGACATTGGGCGGGAATAGCTTTACATAAGAAATGAGCTAGTTTGCGGTTATGAATTTCTATCCCTTCTAACCATTCACGTACTGGGTAGAGAAGGTCGTGATGTAAGAGAATTTGAGTAAAGCATGACATAATTTTTCTCCTAATATTTTATAATTGCAAAGCCTGCTTAGTTAGTGGATTTAATTCCCTAAAGATATATAGGTTTAGTTAGTTGAGACTTATGCACAGGCTTTGCAGTTTTAGTTAGTTATTTAGTTGGTGCATTTTGCTGTTAGCGATAAATCTAACTACGCACTTAAGTACCTGTATTCCGGATGATTTGTCTGTTGTCGCTCTAATCCTAACGTCTGAAGATAAAATTGCCACGCCAATTTGACGATTTTTCAGTAGGCTTACCCGAACGCGATCGTTCGTCTATGCCTAAATGCAAGACTTTCAGCTTTACGCTAGATTACAAACAGGATATTCTTGACGGTTGACGGTTGACGGTTGACCGTTGACCGTTGACCGTTGACTGTTGACTGTTGATACCAAACTGCAATCTAAAACGTAACATTGAAACTCGCACAAGGGCGGGGAAACCCCGCCCCTACCGAAATCTTAATTACGTCTAAAAACGCGGATTCATATGACTATTGACTATTGACCGTTGACTATTGACTATTGACCGTTGACTATTGACTATTGACCAATGACCAATGACTTCATAACTAACAAAAAGCAAGCTTTTGACCTTTGGGCCCCAAGCTATGACTGGCTTTTACCTTCAGTGTTTTACCAAAGTATCCACAAACGCTTGCTAGAAAATGTTGATTTACCACCCCAACCTCATGTCCTAGATTTAGGCTGCGGTACTGGTCGCTTGCTGGATCGTTTAGCGGCTAAATTTCCTGATTTGCGGGGTATGGGATTAGATTTATCGCCTGAAATGGTGCGCGTAGCTAGACAGAGTAACCGCCATCGTCCCCGGTTGATTTTTGTTGAAGGTAAAGCTGAGTCTCTTCCCTTTGCTGATGGTCAGTTTCAAGCGGTGTTTAACACTATCAGTTTTTTACATTATTTAGAGCCGAAGCAGATTTTTAGCGAAGTTGCGCGGGTGTTATCGCCTGGTGGAAGGTTTTATTTAGTTGATACTACGGTTAAAAGTCAGCCAGAACTGAATGTGACTTTAGGTGCTTTGGGGAAAGTGAGATTTTATAGTCCCGATCAACGGGAACTAATGGGTGCAGCTGCTGGGTTAACTTGTGTCGGTCATTATTATTTATTAGGGCCTGTGTTGCTGACAATTTTGTCTAAACCAAGCTAATTGATGATTTTAGCGGGGTTTGGTGAGATTCCCCGCCTATGTTCCTTGATAATGCATGAAGACTACAGGAACTCGAATCAACTTTCTACCCAATTCCGACCAGCGAAATTTTGGTTTAAGCGATCGCGGTAAATCTTCAAAAGCCACCTGCACAAAACCAAATTGCTGGTAAAATTCTGCCAAGCGCTGACCAAGACATTCTAAATATAACGGCTGAGTGGCTGAATTAATTAAATGCTGGGTGAGAAAACTACCCAAACCGCGATCGCGCCAAGCCTTAGCCACGACTAAACTACCAAGTTCTTGAATATCCGCAAAATTTCGTAACTGTCCGCAAGCTGCTAATTGGCGATCGCATTCAACCACCCAAAATTGCTGCCAGCGTAACTGCGTTGGGTCTAGTTTAGCCGATAAAACCAACAATCGAATCTGCCAATTATCTTCAGCTATTGCTTGGCGGACAATACATCCAGAGGGTAAAGCTAAGTTATTTTGTAGCATTATCAATGCAAATATCAGGATTTTTTACAACCTAATTAAACATTACTTCGGATAGAGAGATAAAGCACACAGAACCATATTCCAGATAGATAAAATTTAACTCCTGTGGTTTTTAAAATATAGCCATAATTAATCACAGGAATTGTCATTATGTCTGAACAGCAAAAGCAAAAACCTAATAGTGAAGCTAATACCCCTAGCGCTTCTGGTGGCTATCAAACCCCCTTAGAAGATAGTATTCGCAAAACAGGTGACGCTGAAAAAAGCGATGCTAAAGAAACAGCCAAGCCAGAAGCACCTGGTGAAGATAATGTAGCAGGTAGTCCAAATCAAGGAACTGAATCCCGCTAATTCATCTTTTTAGCGGAAAATTTGCCTAATTCAACACAGTTTTGTTCTCTTAACCATAAGTCACCAAAATTAGGGTGGAAATTGCCTATCTGAGTGCAATTTTCCACTCATTTTCATCTTCATATACCAATACGGTTCAATTACGAATAATTGTAGGTTGGGTTTCGTTCCTCAACCCAACATTTTCGAGATTTTGTTGGGTTTCACGACCTTATACCCAACCTACACAGTTTAGGCTCATTTTCATGGATATTAAAATTTTTATATTAACTTATATGCACCCAATTTATCCTAAAATAAATTAAATAATTTATGGCGATAAAAAATAAAATTACTTGAATATTCTTTAAATAACGACTGAAAATAAATTTATTTAGGTAAATTTATGATTGCGCTTTAGCATGGACATATTAGCTATTTTTTATCAGCAAAATTACTGGATTTTTTATTAACGCAGTTTTGATTTATTCTAGGAATCTTAATAATAAATTCTGATTTTTCTCCTTTTACAGAATTACAAGTTAATGTTCCTCGATGCAGTTGGGTAATTATTTGGTAGCTGATAGATAAACCTAAGCCTGTGCCTTTACCTACTGGTTTAGTAGTGAAGAAAGGATCGAAAATCTTGCGCAAATGCTTTTCATCTATGCCTAAGCCATTATCGCCGATGCGAATTTCTATATAATTATCTAATAGCTTAGTCTCGATTGAGATTTGATAATCATCTAATAAAGAAGGATGATTTTCCATTTTATTTTCTAAAGCATCAATGGCATTTACTAAGATATTCATAAATACTTGATTAAGTTGACTGGGATAACAATCAATTGAAGGTAAGACCCCATAGTTTTTGATAACTGTAATTCCTGGACGTTCGGGTTTTGCTTGTAACCGATGCTGTAAAATTATTAAAGTACTTTCAATACCTTCATGAATGTTGACGAGCTTAAATTCTGCTTCATCTAACCGCGAAAAATTACGTAACCCAATAACAATATTTTGTATCCTATTGATTCCTCTAGACATACTATCCATACTTTTTTGCATGTCTTGATTGAGATATTCTAAATCTATATTTTCGATATTATTTCTAATTTCATCGCTAGGTTCTGGATATTCCTGTTGATAGCATTTAATTACTTTTAGTAAATCTTCTATATCTTGATTAAGGTAATTTAAATTTCCCGAAATAAAGTTAAGTGGATTATTTATTTCATGGGCAATACCTGCGACTAATTGCCCTAAAGCTACCATTTTTTCATTTTGAATTAGTTGGGTTTGTAACTGTTTGCGCTCGCTTAAAGCTTGTTCTAGCTGCTGTTTTTGTAAACTTAATTGTGCTTCAGCATCTAACCGGACTTGAATTTCTTGTTCGAGGAGGATAGATTGTTGTTTGGTTTGTTCTAGTAATTCCACATGTTCTAAAGCAATTCCTAACTGACTACTAATTTGCACAATAATATTTATTTCTGTTTCTTGCCAATGGCGAGGTGCAGAATTTTGATAAACTGCCAATAATCCCCAAAGTTTGCTATGAGCATAAATTGGGACAATTACATAAGATTTAGCTTGTAGTTTTTCTAAAAGCTCAATATAACAACTGTTAAAATTAGCATGATAAACATCTTCTACAACTCGATAATTGACCCCTTGTCCGTAAATACCTCCCTGTGTAGATTGTAAGTAGGTATCTTGAAGCAAGAAATTATCTTGACTGACATTATTTGATTTGAGGCTGTCATTGTTAAAAATACATTGATTGTCTTGAATTACATTTTCTTGAATTTCCGGATTTTGCGTTTTTGCTTGATTTAAAGCAATCCATCCCTCTGCAAGAGATTCCGCAACAAACTCTCCACTCCAATCTGGATTAAAGCGATAAACAACAACGCGATCGCATCCAATTACCTGACGCAATTCAGAAGTTGTTGCCGCAAATATAGTATCGATATCTAATGTTTGCCGCATTCTTTGAATTGCCATACTTAAAGCTTGTTCTCGTTCCGCACTTTCTTGTAAAGCGGTTTGCCACATTAACTGTTCTGTGTAGCGCCGATCGAGTAAGGAAATAATCAAAGTTGCAACGAGAATTAAAAAAGTCGCAATCCCGATTTGAATTGCTAACCAAGAATTAGGCGATCGCTCATTGCTATCTAAAACAAATTCTGCTAACTTAATAAAGCTAGTCGCCCACATTCCCGTGTAGTGCATACCGCTAATAGCGATTCCCATCACTAAAGCACTAGTTAATTTCAGCCAGTCAAATTTTGACTTTTGCAAATTCCGAAAGTAGAAAGCCAACCACAAAGCCGCACCAGAAGCCAAGATGGCAATTACGACTGATAAAGCCACCAGCCATTGATTGTAATGGATCGTCGCTTGAGACATGCGCATTCCAGCCATACCTAAATAGTGCATAGAAGCGATCGCTAATCCCATCACCACACTACCGCCAAACAGCATTTTCATACTTAATTTGGCGCGGCTGAATAACAATAATGCTAATCCCGAAGCAACAATTGCATCCCCCCAAGAAAGCAGGGTTATTTGCAGATCGTATTCCACGGAAATTGGTAGTTTTAAGGCTAACATCGCAATAAAATGCATTGCCCAAATACCCGTTCCCATTGCTATCGCACCTGCTACAATCCAACTTAATCTGGCTTTTAGTGGTAAATCTGGGGTAACTCTACCTGCTAACTCTAGTGCCGTATATGAGGCAATTGTAGCGATGACAAATGAGATGACTACCAAGAGTATTTCATAATTTCCAAATATCATTTTATTTACCAAATAATAAGCTGTTTATAGCAAAAACCAGAAATCAAACATTGATTGACTGCTGGCAACCGGATTTTTGTTTAATTGCATAATCCGTGATATTACTCACAGTAAAATTATGGTTATCTTATAGTTGATATGAACCAGAAAATTTAGTTTCACCGTGCTTGCTGCATTATACATTTGTATTTGGTTGACCAATATTTAATGTAACTATCATCACAATAAAAATGTATATCAATTGTACAACAGTTACATCGGTAAGCACATATTCATGGCAATTCACCCACAAACTCGGCTTTTAAACCGGATTTGTGGGTTTGCTTTTCATTGCCAATAGTTATATTTTACGCAAAACTGCTCAAGCTCAACATGGTTAGATAAGTATCAATATTAGTAAAATGAATAAAACTTATATTACTCTTATTTAATTAGAAAAAAATTCGGTATAAGTTTCTCACCAGCAAATTTTATGACTAGGGAGTAAATTAACTTTTGGGAAATTTATCACATAATATTCCGGATCGAATTTCCGGGAGATTTTAACTTATTTGGTGACTATAACGATTTTCGAGTGATGATGAAGTGGGTAAAGTGACTGTAAATATACTACCTTCCCCTAAACGCGATCGCACAGTCACATTTCCACCCATACTTTCTACCAAGGTTTTGACTATCGATAATCCCAACCCAGTACCACCTGTAGCGCGGTTACGGGTTTCATCAACGCGATAAAATCTCTCAAAAATCCGCGATTGATGTTTAAGCGGTATTCCATAACCTTCGTCACAAACTTGAATCACCGCCGCATCTTCTTGCTGATATAATTTCACAATGACTGGGGTATCAGCTTCAGAATATTTGACAGCATTATCAATTAAATTTAAAAATACTTGTTTGAGGCGATTATAATCTGCTTTCACCTCAATTGTTTGATGTGTAGCTTCAATGATAATTTCGCGATCGCTAAATTTCTGTGCCATCCCCACAACTTCTACAACTAAATCATTCAGTACGCAAGGATTTAAAGAAAAATGTAAATAACCGCTATCTGCTCTAGCTAAATCTAACAAGTCTTGTAACAGGCGAATTGTATGTTCTGCTTCTGTTGCAGCAGTTTCTAAGGCTTCTATTTGCGTAGTTGTTAAATTATTTTTTCGTCTTAATACGCTTTGTAAATAACCATGAACTATTGTTAATGGCGTGCGTAACTCGTGGGAAACATTACTGACAAATTGTCGCTCTTGCTCCCAAGCTAGGGAGAGACGCGATAATAACATATTAAAAGTTTGCGCTAGTTCTTTAACTTCGCTAGGTGCGCGATCGATAGATAATTGTGCTTCTGATAAATCCGCCGCCGAAATTACTTCTGTCATTTGGCTTAACTGACGTAGTGGCTGAAGAGAACGCTGAATATAAAATGCGATCGCCACAGAAATTACTAAAATAACTAAACTACTAGCAATTCCTAAACTTTGCACCATTGCCAAATACATCTTCTGTTCGCGAGTAACATCTTGTACCACAAATAATTTACCCAATACATTACCCTTCACTGGTAAGGAACCACCGCACAAAACAAAATAGCGTTGTTTCACTTGGGTGACTTGTGGTTTTACAGACATCTCCGTCAACGACATTAATTCCGATGCTGCTGTATCCGATAACTGATTCCAATTTTGCGATTTAGCGATAATTTTATTTTCTGAGCCTTTCACCCAAATAAATATGTCGTTATTCGTTAAACTATCGACAGATTTTTGTAACCCTTGCTCAGGAGGCATCATTTCGCTATAAATTTTTACATCACGGGGTAGGCGATCGGCAATTCTTTCAATATTATATTTATGGCTATTAATTAAAATTTGCTGCATTTTCAAACTAGTCCAAATAGCCAGACTTCCTAATCCCAAGGTTGAGAATGCAGCAATACCAATCGTTAAGCGTACCCTTAATGAACCCGGATCAATTACTTGCCTAAATTTTTGAATTTGATTCACTTTGTTATTTGCGTATTTGGTGGTAAACAGGTTTTATTCACAAAATCACATTGATAAATATAAGGTTCTTGCCAACTCAGAGAAATTTCTAATAAATCTCTAGTTCCAGTCAAACCTTGCCCAATAAATAGTAATAGAGCAAAGCAATTTAAGATTGTATGGGCAATCCGCCAGCGATGGGATCTATCTTGATAAATATCTTGAACAACGGCAACAGAAAAAATCATCAGTAAAGCTGCCGTAATCCCAATATAATAATGCGACCAATACCACTCATTTGTCCGGCGGAAAACACCATCTTGACAACCAAGAATTACTAAATTTGCACCAGTTAAAGTCGCAAAAACTCCCCGCCATAATCGCTGCTTGGCTCGAAATAGTAAGATAAAAAATGCAATAGTAGCAGCAAAAATTAAGCCAATCAATACAACTTGACTAGTTGCAGTAACCCACAATTGATGCTTAATAATATTTTTACCAATTGCATAAGCTAAACCAATTAAAGTTACACCAACAACTGTACTAGCCAGCCAATCACCTAACTGTTTATGTTCCGGCCCCACCAGTGGTGGTATTTTGCTTTTAGCCTTCGCCAAAGTTTGTAAACGGCGTTGGCGCGTTTGCCATGCTAGATTGACAACATTACCCAAAAGTGGGAAGAAAATAACAACCGCGATCGCTGGATGAATCAGCGCCAAAAAATCAGCTAATTGCATATAATACCTATTTACAGAACATCCACAATCTTTAAGTAGTTAGTAATGAAAACTAAACACACTAACTCATACCGCTACTTTCAATATAGCCGCCTAAGAGAAATCAAAAGTGTTGATTATTTTGCGCTCACACTTTTTAAAAAACTATTTTTACTAATTGAATCGAGCTTTAACTACTAGCTAAAGGAGCATAACCAAAAGTAGCATTAAATTTGCGACACCAGATTGCTACTGATTTAAATTCAGCTAAATTCACTGTTTCCGGTACAGCATAACGTTGAGTACCGCTAATTTTTTGTAATCGCGCAACACTCACATAATCCTTTTCTTTAATCCCCGATTGTGGTGGTGCATCAGAACGATGCAAAATCACATATAAATCTGGGCCTTTATCAGTTTTAAAATCTCCATCGAACTCTAAATAACGTTTTCCTTGTTCGCTAATAACTTGTACCCTTCCTTGCGTCGGATGTTCCCCAGCTTTAAAAGCTCCCGCTCCTCCACCAGAACTAGCTATAGTTGATTTAGGGGTTGTTGGGGTTTCGGTTTGCTTAGTATTAGTCTCATTCGCACAACCTACGCTGATAACAGCAATCATACTCACAATAGCTAAATGCTTAAATTTCATAATTTCATCTCTGTAAATTCTGCTTTAATAACAATGTAAAGCTTTGCACTAGGAACAAAATTAATTTAAGCTGAGAATTTATTAAAAATTTAGGCTCTCTATTCTTAGGTTAATTTCAAAATTCCCTTAGCTACTATAGAAACTCAATCAGAGCATCCCAATTTTGCCACAATATGGGCTAGGGATGCTCCTCGTGAGATCCTTCTGCTTTCTCTTACCTTGGCGTACTTGGCGTACTTGGCGGTTTATTTAAAAAAGAAATTGCATCTTCATGGGGAATTGTTTATTACTCATAAAACTTATAATTATGATATTCCTAGAAAATTATGCAAAACATCTTCTTCTCTCTGTGTTCTCTGTCTTGAAAAGTTCAGATCGCCGGAAGCCGGCGCTCCGACTTTTCGCTGCGCCTCTGCGGTTGAAAACTCATTCATTTTCGAGAATGCCATTTAGTAAACTCTTCTATATTTGATATAGTTAAAAAATCAATAGTTTGAAACTGCCTATCAATAGCTGGAAGACTACATATTTTAGCACCAATAGTTAAGTAAGCCTGCATAATATTGGGAATAGAAACATTACATAATTCAGGACAATTTTGTGATATTTCTAGGGAATATTCTGGATTAGGATAAACAAGAATCTGGGGATGCATCCAATTATTACATTGAAAATAATGATAAGCACAAACAGCTTCCCAAGGATTTTGTGTCAGTAAAGATGCACAGCCAAAAAAATATTTACTTTGACTGTAAATTAAATAATTTGCTAGTCCTTCCCAAAGTAATAAAAGTGCTTGAATATTGCGATATTCTTTAGCTATACATGCACGCCCAACCTCTACAGACATTTGCAGAATACTCTCTGGAATACTACTCAAATTAAAAATATCCGCAGCATCAAAACCCAATCCTTGAGAAGCCATTTTATAAGTTTGCATCCGATAAGTACCGATAGTTTTACCAGTCACTTGGGAAATCAGCAGCAAATGATGGCAAACTTCATCAAACCTATCTCGATCCATTTGGTTAATATTAGAATTAGAGAAACCTAAACCTAATTCTAGATTAAACACTTCAAAGCGTAACCGATATATTGATTCTAATTCTGCTTCAGTCGTAGCTAGTTTTAAAATATATTTTTTGTTTTGAAGTACAGGGAAATCTTTTAAGGCTAACGCAGAATTCCGTTGATTATCAGTGTTGGGACAAGAAATTTCCATCTGTCTGATTACTGGAAATGGGAAAATACTTTACTATAATTGAGTATCTGCGGAGATAGTGAATTTGAGAAAATTATCGATACCAAATACCCAAATTCTCAAAGAATTCGGGTGTCTTACATCTCACGAATAATTGAGAAATGTTATAGTTTTTGATGTTTGAAATATGCGAATCTTGGATTATTGTCCAGAAACATCTGGATATATAGGAATTTAGAGAAATTGTCTTTTAACTGATGGTAGACTGACGAACTGATTTTAAGTAGCCGATTTGACAATTTCTCCTTATTTTCAAACAACTAAATAATTTAACGTGTGAGGAATGGGTGTTATTATTATGAGCATAATTGCCTCAAAAATCTGGCAATAAGATACAGAATTTTTTTCTTGGGGAATTTATAAGCCTAGTTATATCCATAAATTGAGCAAGCCTACAAATTTCTCTGTAGACTTGCTGTTTTGACAAGTTAATTTTTACCAATTCTCGAAGATTCAGCGAAAACTCATAACCTAAAAACTTACCTTCTCTGCGAATCTCGTAATTACGAATTGATATTACATTATCGCTTGGGAAAGTCAAGAAACGCAGATCCCAAAAAAGATGAACTTACTGATGAATTTACTATTAATTGCGGTGATTATTACTGTAGCGAACCCTCGTACCTGCCCACAACAATTTTTCGCGTAGTGTCTGGTAGTAGGAGTTGTTTTCCCGCAAAATAATAAATTTGGCTCGACAATCAGCCATTCGCACATCAACGCGGTGTCCTGGCCAAATTGAAGTAGCTAAAACGCCATCTGTCCACAGCTTGGTACTTAAATCGTAATCCCCCAAAGGCCAAACGCTGACCACAGAACCAGGAGGTAAAACTAGGGGACGATTGGAAAGACTCATAGGACAGATGGGAGTGATGGTAACTGCTTCCATACCATCGTGCATAATTGGGCCGTTAGCAGAAACGGTGTAACCAGTAGAACCAGTGGGAGTGGAAACAATTAAACCATCGCCAACATATTGATCGACAATTTCCCCGTCAATTTCCATTTCTAAAATTGAGGTGATCATGCGATCGGCGGAGGCTGGCTTAATACAGAATTCATTCAAAGCCAAATAGCGATCGCTTACTGGTTCTAAATGCGATCCTTGACCTTCAAACACTGCTGCTTGTAACATCATCCGCCGTTGAATTGCATAGCGGTCTTCAAACAGCCGATCCCAAACTTTCTCTGTATCTTGAAATTCTTCCACTGACTCGGTTAAGAACCCCAGATGACCTCCCACATTCACTCCCAGAATGGGGATGCCAGCTGGAGCTAAATGTCTGGCACCGGTTAAAACCGTACCGTCACCGCCGAGTACCAATGCCAGATCGATTGGTTGACCCACCGAAGCCAAAAACACCGGATAAGGGTTATCTTTTGGGCCGCTAGGCCCCATCAACACCTGACATTGGCGATTTTCTAGTTGTTTAGCACAGACTTCTGCCCAGCGTTTACTCTGGGCATCTCGCGCTTTATAAGCAATGATTACCTGCTTTAGTTGCACGCACAATTACCACTTGAGGAGATTAAACTGCTCCATATCGACGGTATCGCGGTTGCGATAAATGGCAAGCACGATCGCTAAACCTACCGCCGCTTCGGCTGCGGCCACGGTAATCACAAATACGGTGAAAACCTGACCCTTAATTAATGTTGAGTCAAGAAAGTTGGAAAATGCCATTAAATTCAAATTAACAGCATTTAGTAGTAACTCAATTGACATCAGCACGCGCACAGCGTTGCGACTAGTAATTAAACCATAGATGCCAATACAAAATAAAGCGGCTGCGAGTAACAAAAAGTACTGGAGTTCCATGAATCTTTTGAGTTTTTATTCAGAATTGAGTTGTGAGTTGGGGTTAGCTAATTATTCGCGCCGAGAACCGCCACGATAGACAGGATTTTCACCAGATTCATTACCAATGTTACCGATTGCTGCCATTTCTCTAGGACGTTCTGGCAAAGTTAACACTGTTTGTGGCAGTTCGGAACTAGTTGGTTCTGGTAAGTATTCGCGACGCGCCAAAATAATCGCTCCCACCATTGCCATCAACAACAAAACGGAAGCCAATTCAAAAGGTAGGAGAAAATCGCTAAAGAAATGCTCCCCAATTAAGACTATGGAACTTTCAATAGTTACCGGAGCGGTTGCATAAGCCCAAGGAGTTGCTAAGATCATTGTGCTTAAAAGCGCAAATAATCCCACACTCACCACAGCTGTAAATATTTTCCGCAGCCCAGCACTAGGAAAGGGTGCAAAATTCTGCCGCTTGTTCACCAACATGATCGCAAACAAAATCAGCACGTTAACTGCACCAACATAAATCAGTATTTGTGCTGCGGCGACAAAATCACCGTTGAGTAACAGGTACATGCCAGCGATGCTGATGAATACGCCACCAAGCAAAAAGGCAGAATAGACGATGCTCGAAGACAACACCACGCCTAAAGCTGCCCCAATCATCATCACAGCCAGTATACCAAAGGAAACAACCTGTACTCCTTCTGCTAGATTCACTGTTTTTCGTCCTCAATTCAGTTGTCAAGAGTCAAGGGTCAATAGTCAATAGTCAATAGTCAATAGTTATGTTTTAACTATGGACTATTAACTGGGGACTTTTGACATTTATTTTTCTGCTTTTTCTACCAAGTCTTGGGGAAGTGCGCCAGCACGGGGAGCATCAGCAGGTAGATCGTGGGGTTCCATTACGCCTTTAGGCAGGTAAACTAGTTCGCGTAATGGTGTCACCATTGGGTCATTGGTTACCTTGTAGGGTAAGCGTCCCAAGGCGACGTTGTCATAGTTCAATTCATGGCGATCGTAGGTGGAAAGCTCGTAATCTTCTGTCATAGACAGACAGTTAGTTGGGCAATATTCCACACAGTTACCGCAGAAGATACAAACTCCAAAGTCAATACTGTAGTGATTGAGCTTTTTCTTTTTGCTGGCTTTGTCAAATTCCCAATCAACAACAGGTAAGTTGATGGGACATACGCGCACGCAAACTTCACAAGCGATACATTTATCAAACTCAAAGTGAATTCTGCCGCGAAAACGTTCGCCAGGAATCAATTTTTCGTAGGGATATTGGACAGTAATCGGCCGCCGCCGCATGTGGTCGAAGGTGACAGATAAGCCTTGACCGATATAACGACCAGCTTGCACTGCTTCTTTGGCGTAATCGCCAACTTGTTTGAGGAACTTTAGCATCGTGTTTTACTCTCTCTGGAATTTTGGATTTTGGATTTCCGATTTTGGATTGGATTTCAATCTAAAATCCAAAATCTGTCTTGGAAAGTTTGCTCAAGTCGGGGAACCCGCCCACGCAACTTTCCGCAAAATCTAAAATTGGTTAACCACCGAAGGCTACGGGAAAAGCTAGTTTCAGGGCTGCGGTTAATAGGAGATTAACCAAACCAACTGGTAGTAAGAATTTCCATCCTAAATCTAACAATTGGTCAATCCGTACCCGTGGTACTGTCCAGCGCAACAGGATGGCGACGAATACTAGCAAGTAGGCTTTGAGTACGGTCATAATGATACCCAAAGAAGCAGTTACTACCTGCAAGACTGGGTTGGCTTCGCTGACTCCTACCCAATTAGCGATCGCACTAATGGGAATGGGGAAATCCCAACCGCCCAGGTATAAAATAGCAACTAGTAAGCTAGAAAGAATTAAGTTAACGTAGGAACCCAGGTAGAATAAACCGAATTTCATGCCGGCATATTCGGTTTGATAACCTGCAACTAGTTCTTCTTCCGCTTCTGGTAAGTCGAAGGGTAAGCGTTCGCATTCCGCTAGAGCTGCAATCCAGAAAATCAGAAATCCAACTGGTTGACGCCAAATGTTCCAGCCTAAGATACCGTAGCCAGATTGTTGGTTAACAATATCAACAGTGCTGAGGCTATTAGACATCATCGCGATCGCGAGTACGCTCAACGCCAAGGGAATTTCATAACTAATTGATTGCGCTGCTGCCCGTAAGCCCCCTAAGAGGGAGTATTTATTATTTGATGCATAACCAGCCATCAACAAGCCAATTGGTTGAATGCTAGACAGGGCAATCCACAAAAATACCCCCATCCCCACATTCGTAATTACGATATTCTGCCCAAAGGGCACAATCAGAAAAGACAGAAACACCGGAATTACAACAATAATTGGCCCCAGGGTAAATAACCAGGGGTCAGATTGGGCTGGGACGATATCTTCTTTAAATACCAGCTTGATACCATCGGCAACCGGCACCAGTAAGCCAAAAGGCCCCATGTATTCCGGGCCAATTCGCTGTTGGGCGGCGGCGGAAATTTTCCGCTCTAACCATGTTGCTACTAATACCCCTACTGTGGCTCCAATGAGCATCAGTATCATTGGCAGAGGCATCCAAATAGCTTTGGCTGCGTCTGGTGGTAGTCCTAAATCCGTCAGGGATTTAATAAAAGTTCCTTGGAGGTCAATTCCTGAGTTCATGTTTCCGCTCTTTAAGTCATCTTGTGATGGCGAGTTACAAAATATTAGTTAAATTAATATCTGTAAGTTCACCCATTAATATCTCTACCGAGACGACGCCTGATTGAATTTTGATTGCTATTTCCCATGCCTAGTATACCGTTGGATGGTTTTAGCCCCTCGCAAATCAACTACAAGTTCTACTTATAGCAATGATTGGGATTCACGCAGCTAACCCCCTAATATCGTTGCCGCAGGACAAAGTTACCGTTTCCATTGTGGCAACGGTTTCTGCTTTCTTCAATGTTTTTGATTCCCTTGGCTCGAAAGCTGCTATAATAAGCAGTCCATCTGCTCATTAGCGTTGGTCAATCGGAGTATAAGCAACTTCGTGACGACCGTTATAAACCTGAGTCGGACGGAAAATGCGGTTTTCTTCTAGCTGTTCTTTCCAATGAGCTAGCCAACCAGCAACACGAGCGATCGCAAAAATTGGTGTAAACAAGTCTGTGGGAATTCCCATTTTTCTGTACACCAAACCGGAGTAAAAGTCAACGTTAGGATAAATTCCTTTGTGACCTAGCTTTTCTGCTACTACCCGTTCCATCTCTTGGGCAATTTCATAGTACTTGTCTTCGCCAAATTTGGAAAACAACTGCTCTGCCAAGTTTTGCAAAATTGTGGCTCTGGGGTCTTTTACCTTATAGACGCGATGCCCAAAACCCATAATCTTGGCTTTACGTTGCAGCAAGTCTTCTACATAGGGACGGACATTTGCCACCGAGCCAATTTCTTCCAACATTTGAATAACTTCTTCATTGGCTCCACCATGCAACGGCCCGCCTAAGGTACCCACTGCACTAGCAACTACAGCATAGGGGTCTGTGAGGGTCGAAGCTGTTACCCTGGCGCTAAAGGTAGAAGCATTCATTGTATGCTCGACATGCAGTATCAAGCAGACATCAAAAATACGGGCTGCTAACTCATCGGGTTCTTTCTCGTTGAGCATGTAGAGAAAGTTAGCCGAGTAGTCTAAGTCATCCCTTGGCCGTACCGGGTCGTTACCCTTGCGCATTAACTGAAAGGCCGCCACCATTGTGGGAATGGTTGCTATCAAGCGAACAACTGCATCCCGAATGTAGACGGGATTATGTAAATCTCGGCGCGAGTAAAACAAGCCTAAGGCTGCTGCTGAGGCTTGTAGCGCATCCATTGGGTGACCGCTTTCTGGAAAACATTTCATCATATCCCGGATGCGATATTTAATCCGCCTGTGGAGACGAACTTCATCCTCGAATGCTTTCAATTCTTCCTTGCTGGGCAGTTCACCCCAGATTAAAAGATAAGCAGTTTCCAAAAATGTACTTTTTGCTGCTAGTTCCTCAATCCGAATACCACGATATTCTAGTATTCCCTTCTGCCCGTCAACATAACTGATACTGGATTGGGCAGCCGGAATGCCTTCCAAACCGGGCTTATATTCGCACACCGACATGGCAACACCATCTGCTTTGTGAAAGATTTGCTCAGGCTAACTTACCAGAAATCGTTATTGCAATAACAGTGACAGTTATAACCTTAAGTCTTTTCATAACCGTTAGAAAACCGTTATAGCAAGTACTTGGGTGGTGTCAACCAATACATCTGACTACGACCCAAAGGAGAACCTATTTCTGGTAGTTTTATCCCGATCATACCTGCTTTTTTCAAGACTAAACTGGCTTTGGCTTCTCCCCAAAGAAGAATTTCCGCCCATTCGCTTAAACAAGGCTCATGTCCAACCAGGGCAATTTGGGTATTTTGGGGATAATTTCTCGGTTCTAGCCAGTCTTTAAGCCAATTATGAATATTTCCCTCAGGTGCAAGGTGATGAGATTCTTCCAGATCCTCGCTTAGTCCTGCTTGAATGAGTATTTCTGCGGTTTGCTGCGCCCTAGCTAAGGGACTTGTCAGGATTAAATCAAAGTGTAAATCTAGCTTAACTAGTCTTTGAGCTACTTTTTCTGTTTTTTGTCTGCCTTCTTTCGTGAGTACTCGCTCCTCATCTTTAATGCTAGGGGTTCTCTCTTCGGCTATCCCATGACGAATTAAATATAATTCCACAACTTTGACCTAAATTCTTGGTCAGTGGTCATTTGTCTGGTTAACAATTGACAACTGTACGGGCGGGTTCATAGATATCCTCACGGATTCATGACGATCTCGCATAAACCCGCCCCTACTGACAACTAACTATTCTGACTGAATCGGGTTGTCTTTAGGATTAACTAACTTCAAGAGCTTTTGCTTGATTTGAGTATCGAATACTTCCCATTTCATTTTTGCATAAGCAGAGTTTTCGTTGCCGCCAGACAAGAAACCCATCGGAATTTCAAATCCGCCTGCGCCTGTGCGTCCTCCACCAAAAAAGCGCCCGTTATTATCTTGTCCGAACGCTTCTTTAATGAATTCATCAGGATCTAGGGTAAGTTTGGTGGTTCTTAAGGAGCCAATCACTACTTCTAGTTCGTCATCCTCATCGTGAACAATACCGTAAACTACAGCCGTATGGACGTTTTCTTCTGTCACAAGGAAATCCGCCGCTTGAGGAATAGCATCGCGGTCATCATAACGAATGTAACCCACACCAGCAATAGAAAAGTTATTTTGGACGATGCGATTTTTGAGCGCGCGCTCAATCACATCCATTACCCGCTTGGAGCGATTCGCTTGTAAAATAGCGTTCAGCAGTTGGGCATCGTAAAATCGACTGAGATACGCAGCAGCCATAAAGTCCTCTTCTTGTGCTTGCATCAGTCGATTTGTATCCGATCGCAAGCCATGCATCAAGGCAGTAGCACACTTGACATGCTGGTTAATGCTGCTATCTAAGGTGAGTAACCCTGCTTGCAGGTACTGGGTAAAAATCGTTGCCGTGGCGCGCACATAAGGACGGACATCGACAAATTCTGACTTGAGATCCGATTGGATGCTGTGATGATCGATCACGGCAACTAGGGGTACACCTGCTTGCTGTATTGCCGATAATAGCTGACTTGTGGTTCCTTGGTTATCAATTAAGATGAAGCCTTGGTAAGATGACAAGTCTTTACCTTTAATGGTTTGTAATGTCCAGCGCTGGGCAGGTAAATTAGTCAGCTTGACTAAAGCAATGTTCTCTTGGTGGCTTAAGGTACCAGCATAGATGATTTCACATTTGATATCATACTGCTGGGCAATTAGCTGGTATGCCCAGGCGCAAGATAGGGCATCTGGATCGGGAAAATCTTGCAGAATTATGAGTTGACGCTCGTGGCGGTGCGCTAGTAGTGTCTTTTGCAGTTCTTCTGACTTCTGAGACACCAAGGAATTACCACGCTGAACTAGATACATACCTCCTTCACTTGTTGATGGCGGTACGGAGGTTTTGCTAACTGGGACTTCCACTATCGGGACTGCGTCTATTTCAGCATCCTCTTGGTTCGGCTCTGTGGTCAATGACAAACTCTCAAACTGCATCAAAGATGGATTCAATTGCATATGGAAGGTTTTTGTAAGCGTGAGGCTCCATTGTTTAGTTAAGAAATATTAAAATCAGTGTTGCACTGATCGGGCCACACATTACGATCTTCGCAAAAATAGCGAATGGTGGCACTATATATCTCGGTCTATTTTTTATCAATGAAAATAGTCAGCATTTACCAAATTCCACCAGTGTATTCAAATCGGTTTTGGTAACTAGTGTACTTAGTATTTCCTAATACAGGTTAAATTAAGAGATTTTTTTCATCTTTGGGTTTTTTCTTTTTTATAAAGAAAATAATGCGGGATTGCTTCGGTTAACTGGACTAATTTTTGACCTTTACACAGCACAACAATTGTGAATCTAGAGGCTGGCTTTGAGGCAGCGTTATTACACAATTATGCTACCAATCGGATCGTGTCGATCTAGTTTTCACATTTTGAGACTGATGTTCTTTCAGCAGGCTTTTAACTTCATATTTCACAGGCAATAGATTGTTAGTCAAATTTCATCGCTGATAGTTTTATACTAGTGAATCCTCAACCATTAACAATTATTTTTATTGTTAACTAAAAATGTCATTTTCTTAACTAAATTAAGATTATTGCTAATTTAGCATCTATACATGCAAATTGGTGAAAAAAGGTGTACAATAAGGGGCTGGCAATTCAAGGTAGCCGCCGAATGACTTAGCAGCAATGTCTGTACCTAAGCCAAAGCGTAGCCACCAGATGTAATTGCTGCATTGCCTGGGCTTGTGAATTTAGACGCCAAATCCAGCACTAGCATCGTTTAGCCATGAGCTATCACTAGTCATTTGGGTTTACCAATGACTAATTTTTAGTCACCCAAGAAAAATGACCAGTATTAGACAAACATTAATTGATTCAGTTGCCTCAAAGACCTATAACATATTTTTTCCACTCTTTATGTAAGCCACTTTTCAGGTGTTTACTCACCTCAAAATAAAGGCTGCTGTAAGGTTGGCGAGGCGGATGACGTAAAAGCATGTGTGCTTCGTGGGGTGTGCGACTTCCTTTTTTGACATTACAACGCACGCAGGCTGTAACCATGTTTTCCCAACTATCACCACCGCCACGCGATCGCGGCATGACATGATCTAAAGTCAATTCATCGCCAGTGTAACCGCAGTACTGACAGGTGTGTCCGTCACGGTGCAAGATATTTCGGCGAGTTAAGGGAATTTCTTTATAGGGAACGCGCACATAATGTCGCAACCGGATTACAGTTGGCAATGGGAAATCCGAGTATAAGAATTTACCGTTATGTTCGACCCGTTCTGCCTTGCCTTTAATTAACAAAACCGCAGCACGACGCCAACTCGTGATATTGAGCGGTTCATAAGAGGCGTTTAGGACTAAAACCTTACCCATTGGTAAACGCTCAAGGTATTAGTTTTACATATATTAACACATATATACCCTAGTTGGGGGATGAGAATAAATTATACTTTCGCCATAATTTACCAACTCTATCTTCTGTTGATGGTAAGAATTTTATCTAATGCTTTACAAGTAACCTAAATGGGGGAATTATTTTCTAGAAATCTGAGGATGCTTGCCTCTAGAGAATGTTTTACTTAGTAACAAAAAATACTTAAAATTAAATTTTTACCCAAAAACAGCATAGAAAAATCTACTTTTAGCAATATATCTTGAGAAAAAGTACAAATTAACTATGTAGGAATCTTGTGAGAATTCCCAAATCGAATGTAAACTGCCAGATTAATCTGATGCCATTGTTGGTAATGGAATAGGTAGATTGTCTAGCAGCCAAATTATTGGTGTGATAGGAGTGAAGGAAAATGTTAAGTAGCAAGCAAATTTCTGGGATCGTTTCCGGGCAAGATTGTGATAGTTATGCTTGGTTCTCGCAACGCGCTTGGATAGAAATTGACTTAGCAGCTTTGTCTCATAATGTCAGACAGTTAGTTGGGTTACTCTCAGCGCGCACTCAACTGATGGCGGTAGTCAAAGCCGACGCCTATGGACATGGAGCGGTAGCGGTGGCGCAAACAGCCTTAGAATCAGGAGCTAGCTGGTTAGGTGTAGCGACAATTCCCGAAGGTATTCAACTAAGAGAAGCGGGTATTCAAGCACCAATTTTAATTTTAGGGGCAACCCACACAGCAGAACAAATTCAGGCGATCGCTCATTGGCAATTACAACCCACAGTTTGCAGTCCTAAACAAGCTTTGGTATTTTCTAACACCTTAGAAGCGATGAACGAGCGTTCACCCTTAGCGGTACATATCAAATTAGATACAGGTATGTCCAGGTTAGGAACTAATTGGCAACAAGCGGGGGAATTTGTCAAATTAGTGCAAAGCTTACCGCATTTGCAGATTGCTAGTATTTACTCTCATTTGGCGACAGCTGATAGCCCTGATACTACGGTAATGGAAGAACAGCATAGACGATTTGAGGAAGCGATCGCCCAAATTCAAGCAATGGGGATAAAAACACCATGCTTACACTTAGCTAATTCTGCCGCCACCTTAGCAGATTCCGCCTTACATTACGACATTGTGCGTGTCGGATTAGCAGTTTACGGACTTTATCCATCACCACATTTACAACCAACAATTAAGCTCAAACCTGTGTTACAAGTTAAAGCCCGTGTCACCCAGGTAAAAACAATAGCAAATGGAACTGGTGTTAGTTACGGACATCACTTTATCGCTCCTCAAGAACTCCGGCTAGCAGTTGTTGGGATTGGTTATGCTGATGGCGTTCCCCGTCATCTCTCCAACAATATGCAAGTGATTATTCGCGGTCAGCGAGTGCCGCAAATTGGCACAATTACAATGGATCAGTTGATGGTGGATGTAACTGCCATAGAAGATATCCAAGAAGGAGAAATAGTTACCTTACTAGGGGAACAAGGCAAAGAAAAAATTTCTGCTGACGAATGGGCAGAGAAAGTAAATACTATTTCTTGGGAAATTCTTTGTGGTTTCAAGCATCGATTACCTAGAATGGCGATGATGTAGCCGTAAAGCATGAGGATGTCCGTAGTTAAGAGTCAATAGTCTACAGTCATTAGACTATTGACCATTAATAATTTGTCTGTTACAATCAATAACTGATGCGGATGTGGCGGAATTGGCAGACGCGCTAGATTTAGGTTCTAGTTCCGAGAGGAGTGAAGGTTCAAGTCCTTTCATCCGCACTTATAATTAAAAAGACAGCCCCAAGTAGAAATTTTCATCACCTGATGTGAAAATTAATATTAAGTATGGGGCTTTATGTCATAGAGTAGTTGTCATCGGGGTGCGCATCATAAAATCTCATACCAATTTCCTAAAAATGCCACAGAAGCATTTTTTGGCTTGGGGTTTCCCTGGCTATGACAACAATCTATATCACAGCAATCATTAGATTACTATTAGTATCAAAAGCTGATTTTGATTGCTATCGTTAGCAGACTGCTGTTAATGATAGTAGATTAAGAGCAGGAGTAATTTACATCACATTTAAGTAAACATACCGAATGTGATGTCAATAGCGATCTGAATTCACGTCCAGTTTTTTCAGTAATAATGCTGATACTCCTAAGTAACTTCTATTTTGGGAGGTAGTAATATTACTTTCAAAAGTTTACAAAAGGCTACTAAAATGCGATCGACTTCATCTAGTCTTTAAATTTGATTTAATCTTTATCCAAGCATGTCTGATAATCTCAGTATAAGTAAGTAAATTGACAATAACTTCATAATTGACTAAGACTTTATAATCTGAAAACAAAGCTACGGTTAACTTTATTTACAAACGAGGATAAATATTTATGTATGTTATGCTACATGGCACTAAGATTGTTTTGCTTGGTGGGGATTGTATCGAAATTCCTGTACAAGTTTAGTCTACAAGTATTGAATTTAGCTGAAGTAAAAGCACAATGAGTACAACTCCTATAGGTAGCTACAAGTTGTTCCAGAAATTACATCCATTATCCCTGTTGGCACAACTCACAAGTCGGCGTGCTACAGGATGCTTAAAGGTATATACAGAGACGACTTCTTGGTCGATATATTTAGAGGACGGTAAACTAACTTATGCCTCTAATTCAGATAAAGTGTTTGAAAGGCTGGATAACCACTTACGGCGTTTGAGTCAGCAAATTCCTACACTCAACAGCGCTGCGAGAGTGCAAATGCGGCTGATGTTTGAAACAAATAATGAAAATCAGTCCACATCAAATGCTGATTATCATGCTATATGTTGGCTAGCTGCTCAGGATTATATTAACCCTATGCAAGCAGCAGATTTAATTGAAGAATTGGCAAAAGAAGTATTGGAGTCATTCCTAGCTTTAAAAGAAGGAAGCTATGAATTTAATTCAGAAATTACTCTAGATGGCTTACCTAAGTTTTGTAATTTAGATTTGCGGGTAATTGTGGAACACTGTCAAAAACAGTTGAGAAATCGTCAATTACCAATCCAATCACCCCTACCTGCGGCGGGGAGTACTTTAAATCCACCGACAAACAAGCTATCTCAAACTCCATTAGCAAAACCTAGTTCTAAACCCACAAATTTTTCTCAGACTGGGGATAAAAATCATACATTCTCCCAAAAACATGCTGGTAAAGGCATGTATACAATAGCTTGTATTGATGATAGCCAGACTGTTTTGAACTCGATTAAACATTTTTTAGATGAAGAAACCTTTCATGTAGTCTTAATTAACGATCCAGTCAAAGCTTTAATGCAAATTCTTCGGAGTAAACCAGATTTAATTTTACTCGACATTGAAATGCCAAATTTAGATGGCTATGAACTGTGTTCTTTATTGCGCCGACATTCGCAATTTAAGGACACGCCGATTATTATGGTGACGGGGAAAACAGGCTTTATTGATAGAGCTAAGGCAAAAATGGTGAGGTCTTCTGGTTATTTAACCAAACCATTTACACAATCAGATTTGCTAAAAATGGTCTTTAAACATATCAATTAATTTTCTCATAGATAGTTAATTTACACTAACTATCTATCAAATAAATCAGGAAATAATGATAATTATTCGGAGATTTAGCAATGAGTTTGACTTTGATTAGCACAATTCTAATTGTTGAAGATTCCCCCAGCGAATTGCAATTAATGAGTTATTTTCTGACAGAAAGTGGCTACAATGTGATCCCAACTACAGAGGCAAAACAGGCTTTAGAGCAAGCTGTGTTACAACAGCCGGATGTCATTGTCACTGATGTAGTCATGCCAGGAATGAGTGGCTTTGAATTATGTCGGTATTTAAAAAAACATCCAGTGACAAAGAACGTACCCATTGTAATTTGTAGTTCTAAAAATCAAGAAATCGATCGTTTGTGGGCAATGAAGCAAGGTGCTAATGCCTACCTCACCAAACCATACACCAGGGATCAACTTATACGTGCTATTAAATCAGTAGCAATTAATCCATGAATAGTTCAAAGAATACTTTAAATGCACAGTCTAGTCCACAAAATTTAGGAGATGGCTATATTAAGTTTCAACTTAATCAACAGACTGCTGCTATTTTATCAATGAGGCATACCCAAGAAGCGATTATTGTACCTGTTGAGTCTGTGACTTCAATGCCAAATATGCCTGCTTGCATCGTCGGCTTAATGAATTGGCGGAGTCGCATAATTTGGATAGTAGATTTGCCAAGAATGCTCAATTTAGAATCTTTAAGCAGTAGGCTGCGGCAATATAATGTAATCGTTGTGCGAGTAGAATCAATGCTGTTGGGCTTAGTTGTACAAGAGATAAAAGGTACAGCTAAGTTTTTGTCCGATGAGATTTGTTCTCCTCTAGGACAAGTTGCATCTAGTTTAGTACCTTATCTTAATGGATGTATTATTCAACAATCTGAGACCTTACTGGTATTAGATGCACAAGCTATTGTGCATTCTTCTATTCTCCGCAGTGATTAGGGTGTACTAGTAATTCACAAATAATAGTGTTCTTATTCACATATTTAGGAGAATTAATATATGTTTCATAAAACTGACACTGCTAAGGGTAATGATGGGCAAAATCGCCCATCATTGATGACATCCCAAAGAGTATTTGAACCAACAATTAAACAATCAATAAAGCCTATTCATTCACCTTACAATTCCTCTCCCTTGAACCAGGTAATCGGTTATTTTCAAAGACTTAGTTTAAATACTAAAACGACAGTATTGGCGATCGCCATTGGGACTTTACCGACATTGGTAATTGGCGCGATCGCTTATAGTTTTGCTAATCACTCAATTAATCAGCAGATTACCCAGTCTCAACAAGCGGAAACGTTGAGCTTGCTAGATAAAGTCAACCGTTATGTGTTGGCGAGATATGGGGATATTCAAGTACTGGCGAATCTCCCATCTTTAACAAATCCGCAAGTAAGAGCAATTATTACTACTCAAGGTAAGCAAGAGATTTTAGACCGCATTATCAAAGCTGATAAAGCTTATGATAGTATTGCGATTTTTGACACGGAAGGTAACGTCATTGCCCAATCTACAGGCGCACCTTTAGAAAATCACAAAAATCGTCAGTATTTTCAAGATGCGCTCAAACAAAATACGGTGATTATTAGTCAGCCAGAAAAGTCAGAAACTACTGGTTTAGTAAGCATTCATATCGCTGCACCTTTGAAAGATGTAGTCAGTGGGGAATATATTGGCGTGATTAGAGCCAGAATGCCAGTAAGTTCTATAGAAGAGATTATTAAAAATTATGCTAGTAAAGGACATGATTATAATTTAGTCGATCCAGCAGGCAAAATTTTTATAGCTACACAAAATAATCAAGAAGGTAGAGAAGCTAAAGCGGATTTTCCGGGGTTGAGCCAACTGAAAGAAAAGAATAAAATTGGTAATTTTGTTACAGTTAACAATCTGAACCGCAAACAGCAATTTGTCAGCTATGTACCCTCAAGGACAATTGACGGTTTACCTGATTTAAAATGGGGAGCGATTATTGCGACAGATACAGATATTACATTTGCGCCCCAAAGACAATTATTGTTGACGATCGCCTTAGGTACAGCTTTAACCGCAGTCATTGTCGCAGCGATCGCGGCTTGGCTAGCAAAACGCGCTACCCAGCCCATTTTGATTGCAGCTGAAGCAGTGAGCAAACTCGGTGACGGTCAACTCAATACTCGTTTAGAGGTGGACAGAACAGACGAGTTAGGCATTCTCGGTGTCAATATTAACAGAATGGCAGAGCAATTACAAGTACTGCTAGGAGAAAAAGAGCAAGAAGCCCTGAGAATCAAATTTATTGCAGATATCACCCTAGAAATTCGCAAAAAGCTGCTAACTGAAGATATTTACAGCACAGCAGTCAACGCAGTGCGCCCAGCCTTAAAAACAGACCGGGTAATTGTTTATCAGCTCAATCCAGGGACTTGGGATGGGGTAGTGGTGGCAGAATCTGTAGCTGATGGCTGGCCGAAAATGCTCGGCGCGCGGATTGACGATCCCTGTTTTCGCGAACGCCATGTAGAACTGTATCAACAAGGCAAAGTTAGAGCGATCGCTAACATTTATCAAGAGCCGCATCTCAATAATGCTAATTGTTACATTCAAAACCTCGAAAAATACGCGGTTCAAGGCAATTTGATCGCCCCCATTATCAGCCAAAATCAACTCTTTGGTCTGTTAATTGCCCATCATTGTGAAAGTCCGCGATTGTGGCAACCAACAGATATTGATTTATTTAAACAAACAGCCATCCAAATTGGCTATGCTCTAGAACAAGCTAGGCTCTTAGAAGAATTAGAACAAGCTAAATCTGCTGCCCAACAAGATACTCAAGAAGAACGCCAACAAAAAGAAGCGCTACAAACCCAACTGTTAGAATTACTGAGTAATGTTGAAGGTGCTGCTAGTGGCGATCTCACAGTGCGCGCAGACGTAACAGCAGGAGAAATTGGCACTGTAGCCGACTTTTTCAACTCCATTGTCGAAAGTCTCCGGGATATTGTCACCCAAGTGCAAAATGCAGCTTCTCAAGTGAATACGGCGATTGGCTCCAATGAAGCAGCCATTCGTCAGCTAGCAGACGAAGCAATGAGTCAAGCGGCGGAAATAAACCGCACCTTGGATGCGGTGGATCAAATGACTCATTCCATCCAAGCGGTAGCGAAAAATGCCCAGCAAGCGGCAGTAATTGCCAATCAAGCTGCCCAAACTGCTACCAAGAGCGGACAAGCAATGGATTTGACAGTACAAAACATTCTCTCTTTACGAGAAACTGTTGGAGAAACTGCCAAGAAGGTGAAACGTTTAGGAGAATCTTCTCAGCAAATTTCCCGTGTAGTGTCCTTGATTAATCAAATCGCCGTCCAAACTAACTTGTTAGCAATTAATGCGGGAATTGAAGCTGCACGGGCTGGGGAAGAAGGACAAGGTTTTGCCGTAGTGGCTGAAGAAGTAGGCGAATTAGCAGTTAGAAGCGCTGCTGCTACCCAAGAAATTGAACAAATTGTTGAGAACATCCAACGGGAAACCAGCGATGTAGTCCAAGCAATGGAAATTGGTACTACCCAGGTAGTTGAAGGTACGCGAATTGTTGAAGATGCTAAACGCAGTCTCAATCAAATTTTGGATGTATCGCGGCAAATTGACAATCTGGTACAGTCAATCTCAGTAGCGACTACATCGCAAGTCGAAACTTCCCACACGGTTAGCAATTTAATGAAAGCAATTGTGGCTGTCTCACAACGGACTAGCGATTCATCGCGCTTAGTTTCCGAATCTTTGCAACAAACTGTGGAAATTTCCCAAGAGTTGCAACAGACTGTGGGTACATTTAAGGTCAGTTAAGTAATTGTCAACAGTCTCCAGTTTCATGACTAATGACCCTTGACATTGACCAATGATTAATGACTAATGACTATTGACTAAAAAATTTATGTCACAGGACAAAGAACTGGAAATCCAGATGCAATTTCTGGAAGAAGCAATTGATTATCTCAATACCTTAGAAGGGGTATTGTTAGAAATTGATACCAGTAATCGCATCGATTCCGAAAAAATCAACGGGGCACTCCGAGCAGCACATTCAATTAAAGGTGGTGCGGGGATGATGGGATTCCGGACGTTGAGCGATTTAGCCCACCGTCTAGAAGATTCCTTTAAGGTCTTAAAAACCCGCAAAAATTCCTTAGAAATTGATACTCAGTTACAAAGTTTACTGTTATCTGGAGTGGACTGGTTGCGGCAAATAGTAGAATTGCTGTCTGAAGGCAGTACTATTGAAGACCAGTGGCTAGAAACTTTTTGTTACCCAGTATTTGATGAACTGCATCAGCGTTTGGGTGACCCGGTACCGGAAGATGTCACAACCATGCTCTCGCCGGAGGACGGGCAAGATATTATACCGTTGCTGTTTGAAACCGAGGTAGAAGGTTGTTTACAGCGTTTAGAAGCGGTATTGGCAGATGCAGGACAGCCTTGTTTGCAGGAAGAAGTTGCAATTATGGCGGCTGAATTGGGCGGTTTGGGGGAAATGCTACAATTACCAGCTTTTACCGAGCTGTGTGCATCTGTAACCCAGTATTTAGAAACAGCACCACCCCAACAAGTACCAGACATTGCTCAGTTAGCCTTACAAGCATGGCGGCGATCGCAAGCTTTGGTACTGACAAATCAACTAGATAGTCTGCCAACAGCGATTTATCTGGGAGATTTGGTGAATTTGGATCTGTCATCCTTCCCCGCAGCAGAATTGCTTCCGGCGGAGACAGCTGCAACCAATTTGTTTGCACCAGAAATTTTCACCGAAGAAACAGAGGAACTAGAGAACCTAGAAGAAGCGATCGCATTCACCCATTTTGCGACTGTGGATGTAGAATTCGCCGAGCCAATTGCCGAGCCTGTTAAACTCGCAGAAACTAGTATAGTCGCTGCTAGAGAAATGTCTCTCGCCGATTATAAATTGGTGGAGCGCAAAGGCGAACCTATTGGTAATGGCAAAGAACGGGAAATTCATGAAAATACAGTCAGGGTTCCCAGTAGCCAATTAGAGCAAATCAATGATTTATTTGGGGAATTGATCGTTCAGCGCAATGGATTGAATTTACAGCTAGAAAGATTACGGAAACTCGTCCGCAATCTCAGCCAGCGCGTCCAAAGTCTGGATCGGGAAAATCAGGAACTGCGTGCGGCTTACGATAGAATTGCTACTCAATCTGTAGGTGTATCTAGCGTTCTGTCTTTTAGCGAGGAACAACCCCATTCTCCAGACATGGATACAAGTTTTGATGTCTTGGAAATGGATCGCTATAACGAGTTAAACCTGCTATCGCAGGAAGTCATGGAAACTATTGTTCAGGTACAAGAAGTTACCACTGACGTACAACTGAGCGTTGATGATACCGATCACATTGCACGGAAGTTAAATAAAACATCAAAGCAGCTGCAAACCAAGTTAACTCAGGTACGGATGCGTCCGTTATCAGATTTGGTAGAACGCTTTCCCCGTGCTTTACGAGACTTGAATGTAGAGTATGGCAAAAATGTGCAGCTGAAAATTGATGGTGGTAACACCTTAATTGAACGCAGCATCTTAGAGGCTTTAAACGAACCATTAATGCATCTGTTGCGCAATGCTTTCGATCACGGAATTGAAGATCCTGCTACTCGCCACAACATAGGTAAACCAGAGCAAGGTTTAATTGAAATTAAAGCTACTCACAGACGCGATCGCACAGTGATTACAATCCGCGATGATGGTAGAGGTATTTCTTTAGAGAAAATCCGCGATCGCGCTTTAGGTATGGGGTTAGATGCTTCTTTATTGGCTAGCGCTAGCGATGAAGAATTGTTATCACTCATCTTTGAACCAGGGTTTACCACCTCCGACCAAGTAACCACTTTATCAGGTCGTGGCGTGGGTATGGATGTAGTGCGTAATAATCTCAAATCCGTGCGGGGAGATATTAAAGTTGATACTGAGTTAGGAGTCGGTACTACCTTTACTTTATCAGTACCATTTACCTTGTCGGTGGCTAGAGTGCTGTTAGTAGAAAGCAATCGAATGCTCTTAGCCTTTCCTACAGATGTGGTGGCGGAAATATTTTTACACCAAACTGAACAGGTATTTGCGATCGCGGGTAACGAATTTATCAGTTGGCAAAATAATATGTTGCCATTTATTCGCCTGGGTAACTACCTAGAGTTTAATGGCCCCCGTTACGATAATCCAGAATTAGAAACTCCCCCGGCGATTAATGCCAGCAGTATTTTAATAGTTAAAAGCAACAATCAATTTGTTGCGCTGCAAATTGACCGTTGTTGGGGTGAGCAAGAAGTTGCGATCCGTCAAGTAGAAGGTAACATACCTTTACCCGAAGGCTTTAGCAACTGTACTATTCTCGGTGATGGTCGAGTAGTAGTACTAGTAAATACCAATGAATTACTCTATAAAATTTCTAGCAATCAGCAAAATTCCCGCAACAATCAATTACCATCAACTCGCTTAAAAACAGCATTCCTCTTCCCCCAAGAAGAAAAACAATTAGTCACGAATTCCCATCAGAAAAATACGATTTTAATCGTCGATGATTCGATTAATGTCCGGCGATTCTTAGCTTTAACTTTAGAAAAAGGAGGCTATCAGGTAGAACAAGCAAAAGATGGTCAAGATGCTTTAGAAAAGCTGCAAAGCGGACTACAAGTACAAGCAGTAATTTGTGATATTGAAATGCCTCGTCTTGATGGTTATGGCTTTTTAGGTCGGGTAAAATCCCTCGATGAGATGAAAAATATTCCCGTAGCCATGTTAACTTCTCGGAGTAGCGATAAACATCGCAAGCTGGCAATTCAATTAGGGGCACGTGCTTACTTCTCTAAACCTTATAATGAGCAAGATTTACTGCGTACCCTACAAGAAATTATTGGTTCTGCTAATGGTAGCGTCACATCTCATAATTAAATTCAAAATTTAGTCATGAGCGAATTTTCTTTACCATGTTTAGCTTTGATACCAAATGGTAATATGTACTATTTTGTGTTCCATATTTCCCAGGTAAAATCTCCAATATTATCTCCAAATTTGGTCTCAATTGTGGATTAATTTGTGCAAATGTTGATTGACAATTAGCAAATGCCAACATTTTAATTAAATCAATTATTCAGCAGCAATAACAGTATTTTCTCTAATAGATATAAGACTATTTTTATACTGTTATCAGGGAAAGCAGATAGCGATCGCTTACGGTAAATTTATCCATCCGCTCTATAAAACTTACTCAAAACTACCCAAATCTAGACTTAACTGGACAACAGTAGTTTTGATGTTTACTTCCTGATTCAACGTAGTCTCAAGATGACTCTTGAGAGGTTTGTCTACTCCACAGGCTGAAACGGTAGAGCTTACCGCCACATCTGTTGCTTTTGGAATAAAGATTCCATCAAACCAACGCTCTAGATTTTTTGATGCGTTTAAATCTCTGTCTTCGGTGTGACCACATTCTGGGCAGACATAAACGCGATTTTTTAACGGCATCTTATGACGATGCTGACTACAGTTAGAGCAAATCTGAGAACTAGGGAACATCCTATCTACTAAGGTTAATTTGCTAGAGAATTTCTCAGTCTTGTACTCTAATTGACGCTTGAATTCATACATACCACAATCAGCAATAGCACCTGCCAATTTATGATTTTTCAAAAATGCTTTGATTGACAAATCCTCTATTTTTATCTCGCTGTGGTTTTTAGCTAAATAGTGAGTCAATTTGTGGATCGCATCTTGGCGAATATTGCTGACTGTGGCGTGTATTCTACCTAGTTTCTTAACAGCTTTGGTTCTGTTTTTAGAGCCTTTTACCTTGCGGCTAACACTACGCTGTAAACGCTTCATGCGTCTATTCATACGTTTGTAAGCTTTGGGATTTTTAAACACCTTGCCTGTGCTGGTTACAGCTAATTCTTTGATACCAATATCAACGCCTACAATCGGTCTATTAGTCGCAACAGATGGTTTTTCAATCTCATATTTGATGGCAATAAACCATCTATTAGCTTGGCGTGAAATGACACAATTATGAATGAGTGTACATGGTAATGGTTCGGCTAAATGCACCCAACCTATAGATGGTAATTTAACGCGCTTACCATCATTTTTGATCAATGGTTTAGCCTTGGTTCCCGCCTCTAAATAAAAGGAATCGTGTTGACCTTTCTTTTTAAATTTTGGTGGTTTTGATACCTTTTTAAAACACCTATCCCAAGCTTGTCGTAAATCCGCTAACGCTTTTTGTGGAACATTTTTATTAACTTCGTAATACCAATCATGCTGTGATTTCACCTCTGCAACTAATCTTTTATGTAAATCAATTGCTGATGGAATTTTTACAGCTTTGTCAGTTTCGCGCTGTTTCAAAACCTCCATAATTGCAGCATTTGCCCAATTATAAGCATGACGCGCCACACCACAAGCTTTTTTAAATGCTGTTTGTTGCTGATTATTTGGTATCAATGCCGTTTTAAAACTGAGTAACATTGCTCGACCTTCAATGCGGGTTATAATATCTAGTATATCAGATATCTTGCTCTTTATATATGCCGAAAATCAAATTCCAGCCTAAGAATAAAGTGGCTTTTGATAAAGCTCCTGTACAGTTCAAAGTTCTGCCAGGTGTGAGGGAGAAATTAAAAACCGTTCCAGACTGGCAGGAACGGTTGAGAGAATATGTTGATCAGTTAATTCAAGATATGGACAATTAGGAAGCTTTGTCTATATTTGGTTAGAATTTATTTAACAGTTTCTACCCCCAAAATTGAGCGTGCAGCATTTTCTATGAATGAAGCACGCTTAAAAGAAACATCTTAGTTGTCACTTATCCATAGCACACCAGATTGGTTCTGTTTCAAATGATTCACCCTTGGTAAGATCATAGCAAGATGAGAATTATATACCAACTAAATTGGTAAAGCTATGCCAAGAAAAGAACAAGGATGGGTAACATTTCAAACCTCAGAAGAGGAACGTAAAATACTAGAAGAGTTCTGTAATCAGTCTCAAAGGACTAAAACAGAAATTCTGCGGGAGTTGGTACGTGGGTTGAGTCATCACCCTTCTCCAGCTGTACCCGCACCAGTCGCCAAATCTGTTTATACGCCTGAGGTAGAAATTACTAGTATCAAAAAACCTTTAAAAGTTAGTTCGCGCAATATTTTAAAAGGAGTTGTCAAACGGGTAATTACAGGAGCAGTAAATACAGAAGTGACTTTAGAGATTGTTCACAAAGTTGAGCTAACTTCGATGATCACCAGAGTATCAGCAGAAGAGTTGGATTTAAAGGAAGGAACAGAAGCTTACGCAGTCATTAAATCCAACGATATCGTCATTGCTAGAGAATAAAAAACGATTTTTCGGCATTTTTTACTGTATTTGACGGTTTAGTAGGTTACGGCGCAAACTCCTTTTCAATGAGAAATACCGATTCTTATTCTGCGCCTAACCACCCTAATCATTATTTAGCTGTTACACAAAGATTATTCAGCAATACTCTGTATATTTTTTAACTAAACTAAACCCGATAGTCGGAACATCCATTTCAATGGCGATCCAAAATTGGCTGGGTTGTTTGATTGTCAGTAGAGATGAAAAACCTTGTTAGCTAAGAGAGTTATATGGAAAGGTTCTGAGCAGAATCAGGAAATAATTCTGTCAATTTCCCGAAATATATAGTCATAGGTATGGTTATTTCTTTACTTCTGTGCTATTCATAACCAGAGAATAATTATGGTTATGTCTCGCAATCCATATTTACACATAGATTCTCTGTGTGTTAAATCTGCTTTGGCTAATGTCATTGCAAGTATTAAATTATTCTAAGCCTATGCTTATAACTGCCATCCTTTCGATACCTTCATTAGCAAGCCCCAAATATTCTCTACCCAAATGTTTTTATGATGTATTCTACAAATGTCTCCTATAACTCTGATATTAAAGAACAAATACCCTATCGTTTATTTACCAGGCGCGAAATTATACCACCACGCAATGATGTATTGTGGCGAATAGAACGCGGTGCAGTGCGTACCTTGACATGGAGTGAGGAAGGAACATTTATTACATTAGGTTATTGGGGTTCGGGTGATTTGATTGGTTCTCCCTTATCCAAAGTCAAACCGTATCAAATTGAGTGTTTAACTAATGTAGAAGTAAGTGTGGTACCGCCTCATCTTTGGTATCAAGATGTCAATGCTTTACTCTCGCACATTCAACAAGCAGAGGAACTGTTAAGCATAGTGCATTGTAAACCTATGTCTGTGCGGTTATGGCAATTTTTACTATGGTTAAGTCGTAAATTTGGTCGTAAGGTAGAAGAGGGAACGCTGATTGACTTGAATGCGACTCATCAAGAAATGTCAGAAGTATTAAATACAACTAGAGTGACTGTTACGCGACTTTTACAGCAATTTGAAGAGGAAAGATTATTATTTCGCCACAAACGCCAGATAATATTGCGATCGCAAAATTAAAAATATGTAAAAATATGGTGGTTGAATTGCATCAACCACCATATCATGAACGGAAATAAATATTGATTTAAGCTTCGACTTTCACACCTCGCCAGAAAGCAACATAGCCTTCAATATTTTTTGCTCTCTCTTTGGTGCTGGGGTAGTACCAAGCTGCATCTTGATTAACTTGCCCATCTACTTCAATACTATAGTAACTGGCTACACCTTTCCAAGGGCAAGTGGTGTGAGTGTTGCTATCTTGAAAATACTCTTTGTTAATAGCATCCGGTGGAAAGTAATGGTTACCTTCTACAACTACAGTTTTATCACTCTCGGCTAAAGTAGCGCCATTCCAAATTGCTTTCGGCATAAGTAATGTGACCAATAAACTTGCAGAAATAATTACTAATTCGTAATTCGTAATTCGTAATTCGTAATTAAAACATTAGATAACTAACAATAAATTGTTAATTGATTGGGCTTACTTGAGTACCCACATTTATTTCAACTACAAATTACAAATTATTAGTGACGAATGATATTGCTATTTGCCACCGTAGAAAAAGGCGATTTCCTTTTCTTTTAAAGGTGCAAAACCAGCATCAACTAGCAATGTATCTAGTTCGGTTTGAGGAATATGCTTTGCGCCAATGCGGACAATGCGCGATCGCATGGTATTGGAGACACCACTACGCTGTCTGTTTGCTTCTAATGCCATGACTTTGGTATATAGGTCTAATTTGGCGGTTGGTATAGGAGAACCGTCAAAATCAATTCCCCGTGCGATCGCTTCGTCAATAGCATCAGCACCTGTGGTTGTTTGATTTACTTGATTAGTTTCAGCAGTCATCAGAAAAATGGGTAGAAACCCCGTCTTTTTAGGACGGCTTTACAGTTTTAGAGCTACTGCCTTAGGGTTGCTCGACTTGGTGTACTTTTGTAATGCACTTTCGACAGGACAGTTACCGTCTCAAGTTTGGCAACCCTGTACACATAGCGTTTTGCGCTTTTTTGCGCCTCCCTTGCGGGGTAATGTTAGCTTCGACCTGTTACAAGAGCTTTTTAGGCTTGCAACACTGTTCCAGTGACCTTAGAACTGTTTAGTCACAAGCGACAGAGCGGGGGACTAGCTACGCATCCCAAGGTGTCGTGACTCAAATAACGTTTACCCAACGACTGCGAAGGGTGGTCTGGTCAGGATGGCTTGCTAGATTTCTCTTACAAGCCTCATGCCTTTAGGCTGAGGTTCCTGACGACAATTGACTCATAAGGCTATAAGTAGATTTTACCAGCCATGCTGACGCCAAAAACTACTGGCTAAATTTCCTGGCTGTCGGGGAGTAAGGTGGCTATACTCTTGTCACTTTTAAAGATTTTGGTTTAATCTCAAACCATCGGTATAGCTAAAGGTGACGCTATGTCTGAAGCCCAAACTCCTCAAAACCAGGATCGTAAGCTCGAACAAGCTCTGACTAACAAAATTATTAATGATTATTTTGACAACTCCGAAAGTTGGCTCAGAGCCATCTTGCGCATGTGTATATTCTCTTTGGGTCACCTGGATGGAAAGTCGGTTTTCGTCGTTGAGTGTCCAAATCAAGCTGTAGCCAAGCGACTCAGCCGGAAAATCTATCCTTTTCGCGGAATTGTCTATTATTTAACTGATTATTTAGATGGAGAGGAGCGGACTCTGTTTTGCTACCAAGAAGTTAAAAGCGGAGAATGGCACTGTTACGACACGAGTACACAATCTTGGAAGGCTATGAAACATTTGCAAATGCCTACTAATAGTCATTAGTCATTGGTCATTTGTTAGTGAATGATGGACTGTTGACTGTTGACTGTTGACTAATTTCGATTCTGGCTGGTTGCCATACCAGCGACAAATGCGCCTAAAATTGTACCCATCCATAGTCCTGTAGTGCTACCTTGCCATATTGCTCCTGGCGTTACCCAAGTGTTGCACAATTGCTGCATACCCCAAGTTTGATTTTGACACTTTTGACTATGTAGCATGAGGGTAGTTTGTCCGGAAATATAAGCACCAATAATCCCTGACGCGATCGCTACTAATGAGCAGATAAAAGTTCTATTTTTCATTAGTCAATAGTCAATGGTCAATAGTCAATAGTCAATAGTCAATAGTCAATAGTCAATAGTTATTATTTTCTTGACTATTGACTATGTAATATCAAGGTTGGGTAAGAAACTATTGATTACGCAACATAAGTACACCTCTGACAACTGTACAGACGCGATTAATCGCGTCTCTAGCAACTGACAACTGACTCAACCTGTATTTCTCATTCCCGCCGCGATTCCGTTAATAGTTAACAAGGCTCCTCGCAGTAACTCGCCTTTACTGTAACGGGAGTGAATGACGCCAGAGGGAGCTGCATTCCGTGATTGTCGCAGGCGCTTGAGTAGAGAAACCTGGATAAACCCTAAAGGTACAATTGTGCCATTGCGTAACTGAACTGAACGCTGTAATACTGGGTCACCATCTAATAGACGATTGTGTCCGGTAATTTTTAAGACCAAATCTTTTGTCTGGTAGTATTCGCTAGAAATTTGCTCAAATACCTTGGCAAATCTCGGTCTATCTTCAGGATTTGAAAGTTCTTGGACGTAATGTTGCGCCATTTGCATGTCTACTTTCGCCAAGGTCATTTCGGCTTTAGAAATCACCATTTTGAAGAATGGCCATTTCACATAAAAGTATTGCAATAGCTTTAAGTGTTCTTCTGGTTCTTCTTGCAAAAATTCTTGCAAAGCTGTACCTACACCATACCAGGAAGGGAGTAAAAATCTGGTTTGTGTCCAACTAAATACCCAAGGAATGGCGCGTAAGCTGCTTAAATCTTTCTTACCAGAGGGACGACGCGCGGGACGAGAGCTAATTTGTAACTGGCTAATTTCTTCGATGGGGGTTACTTGGTGGAAGAAGTCGATAAAATCGGGTTGCTCATAAATCAAGGAGCGATAATGAACACGCGATCGCGCTGCTAGTTCTTCCATGATCTCGTTCCAAGGTTCGATATCATCAAAGCCTGTACGCAGCAAGCTGGCTTGTATTACCGCCGTGGTAATGGTTTCTAGATTGTACAATGCCAAATCTAGCAGGGAATATTTAGAAGCGAGTACTTCCCCTTGTTCGGTAATTTTGATTCTGCCGTTAATACTGTGGCCTGGTTGGGCTAAAATCGCTTCATAAGCAGGGCCTCCACCCCGACCGACGGAACCGCCTCGTCCGTGGAAAATCCGCAGGTTAACGCCATATTGTTCGGCTATTTGTTGCAGGGATTTTTGGGCTTTATGAATTTCCCAGTTACTGCTTAAAAAACCAGAGTCTTTATTACTGTCAGAATACCCCAGCATGACTTCTTGGAGATTCAGGGTTAACGGACAGGTGGCGACGTTGGCTTGATCTGTTTCTCCCTTGTCTTCAAGCTGTTGATAACCTCCTGCTAATAAAGCACGATATAAAGGTAATTCAAACAGCTGACGCATGACGCTGCGGGAGCGTTGTAAGTCTTCTACCGTTTCAAATAAAGGTACAACTTGAATTGTCCCCACAGCGATCGCTGGATCGAAAAGTCTCGCTTCTTTGGCTAAGAGTAAAACTTCTAGTACGTCGCTGACTTCGCGGCACATACTAATAATGTAAGTTTGGCAGATGTTCACACCAAACTCTTGCTGGAGCGATCGCACTACCCGGAATGTTTGAATCACATCGTTAGTTTTCTCAGAAAATGGCAATTCTGAGGGAATTAACGGTCTGCGGGTTTGTAATTCTCCTGTTAGCCAAGCTACTCGCTGTTCTTCTGTCAAGTCATTATACGCTTGTGGTAAGACTTGTAAATATTCGAGAATTTCATTGAGTGCATCGGAGTGACGGGAAGATTCTTGACGAATATCTAATTGGGTGAGGTTAAAGCCGAAAATTTCTACCTGGGAAATCAAATTATCCAATTCTCGACAGCTTAAACCTGTTTCCGTCAAGTTGCGTTGAATTAACCGCAGTTCTACCAAAAAATCCGCCCCCGAACGATACATCGGTTGGTCTTCATTTTTGGGCGTTTCGCGGTTATATAATGCCAAATTGCGATCGCGGGTATTTTCTAACCTTCTGAGGATATAAGCCAGCTTTAAGCGATAGGGTTCTTGCCGATAACGCAATGCTAAGGCATCATACACATCACTCAGCTGGGACTGATCCAACTCCAGGGATTCTAATAAATCTGGTAATACATCACTCCAGTGCATCGACACGCTTAATAATTCCACCAGCTGCTTGACGGAGTTAATATATCTACCTAACACCATTTTGCGCTGATAACAAGCTGTCTGCCAAGTAATTTCTGGCGTAACTGAGGGATTCCCATCACGATCCGAGCCTACCCAAGAACCAAAGGAACAGAAGTTTTTCTGCGGTGGTTCCAGCCAAGGAAAGGTTTTGCTCAAAGCGTATTTGAACCGCTTATGTAGTTGGGGAATTCCATCAAATAAAACTTCTTGGAAGTAGTGCAGAGCATAGTCTACTTCATCTAAGACTGTAGGCTTAAATTGATGAAGTTCATCGGTACGCCACCACAGACGAATTTCTTCGAGTAATTTTTCTCTTAATTCTGCTGCTTCCCAAGGATAACCCCCGGTTGCATTCCCGGCGCGATGTTCGATGATATCTAGCTGCTGTAGGAGGTTTACCACCTGGCGTTGCTTATCCCGAATTGTATGGCGCACAATTTCTGTAGGATGAGCCGTAAACACTAAACGCACATCTAATTGGGCGATTAGGCGTTGAATTTGCTGGGGTGGTACATTCAATTTAAATAAATGGGGGAATAAAGCTGCAAAAGTCCCTTTTTGATTCTCCTTTTGCTTGGCTACCCAACTCTTTGCTAATAAATCTGCGCCTATTCCCCGATTTACAGGAGCATCATTTTCCCGTTGATTAGAGGAATAGGTAATATTAGGGAGAATGTCCGGATCTTCTATTTGCATCTCGGCTTCAGAATAGCGAGTCAGCTGCTGCCGTTGTTCGTATTCCTGCTCTATGATGTTAATCAACTGAAAATACAGAGCAAAAGCACGAGCCGCACGAATGGCTTCGTTGATGTTGAGTTGTTCAATCAACTTGACAGCTGATGCAGCTTGGTCATGAGTAGCTTGTCCCTCTGGCGAACATAGATCGCGCAGTTGACCTAATAAATCTACCATTTGTTGCCCACATTCTTGCCGGAGTACTGACTCCCACAACTCCTCCACTATTTGGAGGCGGTGACGCAAAAACAATTCCGATGCGGGGTAGATGTTCGCCGCCTGAGACAAAGAGTATAAAAGGGAACTCATATTCTCTATTCTTGCAAGACAATTATTGTTTTGAATGCTATGTTCTGTAATCAACACTCAAGGAAGTAGTCCAGAGTGACTTAATGTCTAAGAGTAAAATTTTTAACTGTTGTTTATTTCGTTATCTTCTGGAAAGTCGAGTATGGGTAGGCGATCGCCCCGAAATAATTCCACACTTGCTTGTCCCATAGCTTCTAGGGCTGTAGTCGAAGCTTTGCTAGCTGTCAACAGCATCAGCATCGAAGCTGTTCCTAGCTGTACAAGCAAAGATTGGGGAATGCTAAATAGCAATAAATTTAATTCCGGATTAGCTGAGGGTTTGTGGTTAGCAGAAGACATTGTTAATTCCTGGGAGTTTGCAGATTTGTAAAATCAACGGAAAATTTAACATAGGCGAAAATCACAAATGTTCATGAATATCTATTTTTGCCCATATTGTCAGCCAAGAAGGTAACAAAAGTGTTAAAACCAAACGTCAGGGTGTGATAAATGTATGGTTCTAGTTTACAAGTGCAGGCACTATACCCCAATACTCGCTTCCTCTCAAGTTAATTGCCCATGAAAACAGCATCACTAGATCGCCAGCAATCCATAGTGCAATGGGTAAGCCAAGCAACTGGAATTAACACTTTTGGGGTGAAAGTCCGGTTGCAGGGAAATGACCTACATATCCTTTGTGAAGGGACAGAGTGCCCGCGACGTTGGCGCATTTTATCTGACTTGTTGCAAGCACTCCAACAAACAGATTTAGATATCCTCACAAACAGCGAACAAACCTCAATATACCAAGTATTTGTCTACGGTAGAAAAAAAGGCGAATCGCGAGCGCAATGGTGTCATCGAGTTTACTTAAATCAACTCGAAAAACACTTGGAACAGGTGAAACAAGCCCTGTTAGAAGATGAGAGAAAATCCCAATCAACGGGCGGGGCGCTGATTCTTTCTAACGAAAGCCTAGCTAAACAAGGACATCCAGATGGCATTGCCCGCTATCTCAGCGAAACTCTGAGTACCTTGGGTGTGGCTGTAGAGGTAAAAGTCAAGCCGCAACAGGGACAACGGTTGTGGATTTTTTGTCAATCGGGTTATAGTCCCGATGCCACATTGCTAGCGGAACCAGTAGCTAAGAAGTTAAGACATCTGAAGCTATCAGGCTATGAAGATGCGATTATTGTTTCGCAAGTAAATGGTGAAACTACCCCTGATTGGTTGCTGCGGGTGGATTTAACGCCACCAGAGGTGATGCTCAAGGAATGGGCACGCTGGGGAGATGTGCAAGCGATCGCCAGACTGTTAACTGAGATGTTATCAGAGTTAAAAGTGGCTGTCCAAGCTTCTTTGCAAGAATCAACATTACATATTTTTTGTACCCCATCTGTCGATCCTTTAGAAACCGCCCCAGCACCAGAGAAACATTTATGCTTACCGCTCATTATTTCTCAACTCGAAGCGATCGCCCCCCAAGGCATCAAAGCCGCTACTATATATGGTAAAAAAACCACCGACAAGCAACCAGCTTGGATTGATTGGATTTCTTTACCCGCTACCCAGCATCCAGCCCTAGCGCCATCGGCTTTGGAATTAGCTACTGCTGGCGATCAACCGGCGATCGATTTTTTACTAGAAAGGTTATTAAATCCTGACTTAGATTGGCGGCTGAAAACAGGCGGGATGCGTGTCATGCCCCTAGTGAAAGGTGATTTATTACACGTGATGTGTGATGCGCCTGTATGTCCAGCCCGGAAAAAAGTAGCGACCAAAGTTGTACAGTTAATCAGGCAGTTAAAAGTGCCGGGAATTTTAGGAGTACGGGTTTATGGGCGGCGTGCAGGTGATAAAGAACCAGCATGGCATCACGGTGAAGATTTCCAGCCCCGCCAACGTTTAGTTCCCGAAGCGACTCCCGAATTTGCTGCCACAGCAATTTACATTAAAGATTTGGTACATTCCCAGCCAACTGAACCCATCTTGCGTCCCGACTTGACAACAGAGGAAGTACAAACCTTTATTCAAGAAGTGACGCGGGATTGGTGGACAACAACCACTACCAAAGTTAAAAAGTTACTTTTACAAACTCAGCTATTTTCCGAAATTGGTCAGCCCACAGACTATAACTCTGATGGACAAGGAATTAAAATCGCCCTGGTATGGGGGACTTTAGGATTATTGCTAACTATGCAAACTGATTGGGTATTGGGGCAAATCATTACCCGGAATTTACCCAGTTCACCAGCAACAGTTACTACTGTTCCCAGTCCATCATCTACGGCGCAAAAACCATCCCCCAAGCCAACTGTTAATAATAGTCAGAGAACAGCATTTTTGGCGAATACCGATAACAATAAAACTCGTCAGAGTAAAACTTCTGTATTTAATGCTTCGAGCTTTACTCAAAATGAGGATATTGAAACCCAGAACTTAGAAGCTGCACCATTAAAAGAAAAAGCTACAGCCACAGCAATTTTACTAGCAGCGCGATCGCAAATGCCTAGTTATAATGCTCGGCAATTAGATGAGCAAATCGCCCTATATAAAGAGCGATTGGCGAAAACTGGTAATCCTCCCCACGTGTTGATTATTGGTTCATCCCGCGCCCTCAGAGGCGTAGATCCCGCCGCCCTGTCTCAAACTTTGGCAACACAGGGTTACCCTAACATTGATGTATTTAACTTTGGTGTCAATGGAGCCACAGCCCAAGTTGTAGACTTTATTGTGCGTCGGGTATTAGAACCAGAAGAACTACCAAAACTGATTCTCTGGGCGGATGGTTCCCGTGCATTTAATAGCGGGCGCAAAGATATCACCTTTGCGGCGATCGCTTCATCACCAGGCTATAAAAAAGCGTTAGAAAAAGCGATCGCTACGGGTACGACTGATGACTTGCTCAAAGATCCCGCCAAGCCAGCGCCAGCCGAAAAAACCAAAATTCAAAAACCAGAAATGACTAGCTATCAACTAGCTAATCACTGGCTCAATCAAGCTGTTGCGGCTGTTTCTGCTAGCTATCCCAACCGCGATCGCATTAAAGAGTTATTACAAAAACAACTTAACTCCTTACCCTTAATGAGCGATCGCCCCCGCCAAGGTAAAGCATCTATACAGTTAAGTAACGATGCTCCCGAAGAAGAAACTACTCAGCAATCCGTTGATTTTGATGGTTTCCTCGCTTTATCAGTCCGCTTCCATCCCGCCAGATATTATCAAAAACACCCCAAAGTTACAGGAAATTACGATAACGACTATCAATCATTTCAAATAGAAGGCGAACAAGATGCTGCTTTCAACGCCCTACTAGAGTTTACTCAGGCGCGGAAAATTCCTTTAGTATTTGTCAATATGCCCTTAACTGCCGATTATTTAGACCCAATCCGGCAAAAATACGAGCAGCAATTTCAACAATATATGTTACAGATGTCTAACAATCCCAACTTTATTTATCGAGACATCAGTAAACTCTGGCCTAAAGTCAATGACTACTTTTCCGATCCCAGTCACCTCAATCGATTTGGAGCCTACGAAGTCTCGAAAAAGCTAGCTCGCGATCCGATGATTCCTTGGTCAGCAAAATAGAAATGGTGATAACGCAAAAGAAAAATCACTATTGTCCATCACCTTCTTGACAAATGACAAATGACAAATGACTATTGACCATTGACCATTGACTAAAAAATGAATTTCATCTCTATTTTCTATGGACTATTTTTGCTCAGTGTCCTGGGAATTTACTGGACTTTGCCAGAGCAGAAATTACGATTGTGGACTTTGTTAATCGCCAGTCTCATATTTTATGCCTCTCTCAATGCTCAGTACATACCGCTATTATTAGCGCTGACCTTTATTAATTTTCGTTTGGGATTGGAGATTAGCAAAAATACTTCACCTAGTCAACGTTCGCAGAATAGCAAAATTTCTAATGAAGAATGGCTATTTGTCCAAGCTGACTGGAACCTCAATCGTTTAAAGCTTTTGTGGTTAGGAATAGTTTTAAATGTTTTACTATTACTGGGATTTAAATATTTACCGGGAATTTTAAAAGCTGTTTTTACATTACCAACAACATCACCAGATGGAGCTTTTAAATTTATTACCCCTTTAGGAATTTCATTTTTTACCTTTGAATGTATCGCCTATTTAATTGATGTTTATCGCGGTGCGCCAGCCACAAATCAATTTATCAAATTTGCTGCCTATAAATTATTCTTTGCTAAACTTATCTCTGGCCCAATTACGCGCTATCACAACTTAGCAACTCAAATTAATACACTACAATTACCTGCTGCTGCCCAAGTCAGTGAAGGACTGTGGTTAATTGCTAGAGGCGCAGTTAAAAAAGGGATATTAGCAGATCATTTAGGAATTTTTGTAGATTTATGTTTTGGCAACTTACAACGAGCAGGTAGTACAGATTTATGGTTAGCTACCTTTGCCTATGGCTTACAGTTATATTTCGATTTTAATGGTTACGTAGACATTGCTCGTGGCAGTGCCATGTTATTCGGCTTTGTCTTACCCGAAAATTTTGATTCTCCTTACTTCAGCACCAGTATTGCAGACTTTTGGCGACGCTGGCACATGACTTTGGGCGATTGGCTGCGTAACTATATTTACTTTCCCTTGGGTGGTTCCCGTAGAGGCTTGACGCGCACCTGTGGGAATTTACTCATCGTCATGCTAATTGCTGGTATTTGGCATGGTTCAACCTGGGGTTTTATCGTCTGGGGTGCTTATCATGGGATAGCTTTGATTGTTCATCGCCTTACCGATGCATTAAGCGATCGCTATGAAAGTTTAGAGCATTTTTGGCAAAAGCCTATCGGCATATTTTCCGCTTGGTTCTTGACTCAAGTTATGGTGTTCACATCTTGGATTTGGTTCCGACTACCCAATCTCCAAGAATCTACTTTAGTATTTCGCCATCTCTGGGGTTATCCAGGCGACGTACAGTTTGCCCAAAAAGTCTATGTAGAAGCCTTAAATCTCAGCCAATCTCAACTGAGTGGCAGATTAATATTTTTAGCTCTACTAATGGCAATAGTTTACGGGTTTAAGAATCGCCTGAAAATAGAATTCAACTGGCCTGTGAAGCTTGTATTTGTACCGCTTTGCTTCTACGCAGTATGGCTATTAGCTCCTGAAGGTAGCTTGCCATATATCTATTTCGATTTTTAATGACTTGCTTCTAAGCAATATCGGAAATCTAGAGTCTGCTTAGATCCTTGATACCAATTTGAAAAAACAATGCCACGGGAGCATCCCAATATTGACGCAATACCCTAGAAGGGTATTGCTATACCAACAAAGCCTGCCTTCGCAGGCTAAAAGTTTGATAGCCTGCGAAGGCAGGCTTCGTATTTCTAGCCCCACCCTTATAGGGTGAGGGCGTTTTTGCACATTTGGGATGCTCCCCCTAACCCTTGAAGTGTGGGGATTTTGGCATCAAACAAACCCATTTTTCTTGTAAAAAAGTTGTAAAAAACAGAAAATTATTGTTTCATAAATACATGAAAAGAAATATAACTTTACGAAAGTTAATATTAGCTATTTACATAAATTTACATAAGCATTCTTAATGTATTGTGAAGAATTTTATAAAAAAATAAATTACATTTTTAACCTAAATTCATGTAAAGTTATTAAGTATCGGTGAATCAATTTTCACCGAAAATTATTTACTCAAAAATTGCACTCATAAAACAATGACAACAACCTTACAACGGCGCTCTGGCACCAGTGTATGGGATCGGTTTTGCGAGTGGATCACCAGCACTGAAAACCGTATCTATATCGGTTGGTTCGGTGTATTAATGATCCCCACCTTGCTAGCCGCTACCGCTTGCTTCGTAATCGCTTTCATCGCTGCTCCTCCTGTAGACATCGATGGTATCCGCGAACCAGTTGCAGGTTCTTTGATTTACGGAAACAACATCATCTCCGGTGCAGTTGTTCCTTCTTCTAACGCTATTGGTTTACACTTCTACCCCATTTGGGAAGCAGCTTCCTTAGATGAGTGGTTGTACAACGGTGGCCCTTACCAATTGGTAATTTTCCACTTCTTACTAGGTTGCGCTTGCTACCTAGGTCGTCAGTGGGAATTGTCTTACCGCTTGGGTATGCGTCCTTGGATCTGCGTAGCTTACTCTGCTCCTTTGGCTTCTGCTACCGCAGTATTCTTGATCTACCCCATTGGTCAAGGTTCCTTCTCCGACGGTATGCCCTTGGGTATCTCCGGTACATTCAACTTCATGATTGTGTTCCAAGCTGAACACAACATTCTGTTACACCCCTTCCACATGTTGGGTGTAGCTGGTGTATTCGGTGGTTCCTTGTTCTCCGCAATGCACGGTTCTTTGGTAACCTCCTCCTTGGTTCGTGAAACAACCGAAACCGAATCTCAAAACTACGGTTACAAGTTCGGTCAAGAGGAAGAAACCTACAACATCGTTGCGGCTCACGGCTACTTCGGTCGTTTGATCTTCCAATACGCTTCTTTCAACAACAGCCGTTCTCTGCACTTCTTCTTGGCTGCATGGCCTGTAGTCGGTATCTGGTTTACCGCTTTAGGTATCAGCACCATGGCGTTCAACTTGAACGGTTTCAACTTCAACCAATCAGTAATTGATTCTCAAGGTCGCGTTATCGCTACTTGGGCAGACGTAATCAACCGCGCTAACTTGGGTATGGAAGTAATGCACGAGCGTAACGCTCACAACTTCCCCTTAGACTTAGCTGCTGCTGAAGTTGCTCCTGTTGCTTTGAGCGCTCCTGCTATCAACGGCTAATCTTGAAGCCTTAGCAAAATAAAAAAAGCGCCTTCCAGAAATGGGAGGCGCTTTTTAGCTTGTTTATTTTTACTTTAATGAATTAGGATCGGTAATATTTTCAAACTGTTGCTTGAGTAATGCAGTTGCACTCTCACTATCTAAGGGTTTAGAAAAGAAATAACCTTGACCATACTCACAACCTAACTTTTTCAGCTTTGCTTTTTGTTCAGCTGTCTCTACACCTTCGGCGACTACATCCATTCCTAATGCATGGCTTAACATAATCACTGTCTCAACAATAGCTGCATCTTCGTTTGTATCCTCCATTCGGCTAACAAAAGCTCGGTCTATCTTTAAAGTATTGACCGGAAAGCGATGTAAATAACTTAAAGAAGAATATCCTGTACCGAAATCATCAATACTTAGCCGTAAATTTAAAGTTCTCAGTTTTAGCAATATACTAATTGCAGCTTCAACATCATTCATTGCTACAGTTTCAGTAATTTCTAATTTTAAATTTTCTCCATCTATGCTTTTTTGATGTAGGATTTTTTCAATGTATTCCACCAAATCTGGATGACTCAACTGATGTCCAGAAATGTTAATACTCATCATCAATGGTGGATTGGAAGGAAATTGCGCCTGCCAAATTGATAATTGATCGCAAGCTGACAGTAAAATCCACTTACCTAAAGGGATAATTAACCCTGTTTCTTCTGCAACCGGAATAAACTCAGCTGGCGAGACAAATCCATGCACAGGATGTTGCCATCTGACAAGTGCTTCAAAGCCAATAATCTTATCTGTTGCTAGAGAGACTATTGGCTGATATTGGAGATATAATTCTTCCTTTTCGATGGCTCGACGCAAATCTATTTCTAACTGAAAACGCTTAAAAATTTGTGTATGCATCCCTGTGGCAAAGACCTCGTAACGCCCTTTACCTTGGTCTTTAGCTCGATACATAGCAGTATGAGCATCGCGTAACAAAGTCACTGGTTCAGATTCAAGTTCAGTTTGACTAAAAGCAATACCAATACTAATACTAGTGAATATTTCTTGGCCATTATTGTAAAATGGCAAGCTCATCGCCTTGTGTATTTGATCGGCTATGCAGTTTACCTCTTGACTATCGGTAATATTTTCTAGCAAAATAGCGAACTCATCTCCACCAACTCTTGCTATTTTGCCTCTGCGTCCTAAACCAGCTTTTAATCTTTGAGTCGCCTGAATTAGTAACTGGTCGCCAACCTGATGACCAAGGCTCTCATTAATTACCTTAAAGCGGTCGATGTCTAAAAATAGTAGAGCAAAGCGAGCATTTTGACTGAGTTTTGTATCCGCGATCGCCCATTCTAATTGTTGCAAAAATAGATCGCGATTTGGCAGATTAGTTAAGGCATCATGCAGCGAATTGTACCTCAGCTTATAAGCCAAAACACTTCCGCCTGTAACTACAAACCCTAACATTGCTGGTATTATAGGTATCCAGCCAGCTTGTGTAAATATACTAAAGCAAATAATACATAGAACGCCTAAAGAAATTACTTCCATGACTCCCAGGATTAAGGGCTGACGAATTCGCCAGACTATAACACCCCCAATCAATGCCCAAGTCCATACCCATAAATATTCTGCCCACTCCGACCAAAACCAGAAAATAGGCTGTCTATCTAAAGTAGTACTGAGGAGTTGACTGACCAGTTGAGCATGAAGTAATACCCCAGGCATTGCTGGATTTGCAGATTCGCTAGCACTGTAGGGAGTGAAGAACAAATCCTTTAAGCTAGAGGCAGTTGTACCAATTAATACTACTTTGTCCTTTACCCATTCTGGCTGAAACTCACCCCGCAGCACTTGTGTTAATGACACCTGACGAGCAATTTGCTTAGGCGATCGATAGGAAATCATGATTTGATTGCCTGCATTATCAATATTGTGATATCCACCAGAATTAGAATTTAATGGAGGGAATATAATATTACCTAACTGTACATTTGGATGAACTTTAGCAGTTACACCCTGTTGCTCGAGGTACTTCAAGGTTAAACGCAGCGAAAAAGAATAGTATTGTTCCTGACCTTGGTAGGCGTATATCAAATTCCGGCGCACAACTCCATCTGGGTCAATCACAAAATCATTGAAACCAATATGTTCTGGAGATAAGCCAGGAATGGGAGAAACTCCTTCTGCATTAGTATCACCAAGATTAGTAATAGTAATAACATTAGGCGCTTGCAGTTGCTGCATCAGACTTTCATGTCCCGGTGGTTGTGGGAGATTGCGGTAAAGGTCTAAGCCAATCGCTGTAGGCTGAGACTGTTGCAGCTTTGTTAATACTTCAGCCAGAGTGCGATCGCTAAGAGGCCACTGTTTCTGTTCTTGAAGATCTGCTTCTGTAATTGTCACGACTAACAATCGTGGATCGGGGCCTGTATCGCCTACAAGACGCACCATATTATCAAAACAGACCAATTCCAAGAACTCTAACCAGCCCAGTTGTCTGACACCCAGCACTAATCCAGTAATCAGAATGCTAGTTACTAAAACCGATTTCCCCAAACTCAGTTTAAAGATAGATCGATAAACCTGACGTTGGTAATTTTTAGTAACAACGGATACTAGAGACAAAAATTTTCTGGAGTATTTAGCAATCACCGCAATACTAGATTGATAGAGTGGACTGTAATCAGTGAACGCTCAGATGAAGTGATGTCTACCGTATCAATCCCGGCAAAAACTTCTACAAACTGATGCTTTCCTTGTATAAGATTGTTCCCTAAGAATCTACAGAAAACTCATGTAAAAGTAATCTTGTACTTGGTTTGATGGTTTTTTTGAGTGCAAAAATTGCTGGTTAGATTTTCCGAAAAAGTATTTTCAAATCATCATAGGCTGCGTTAGCAACATAACGCAGCCTATGATGATTATTCCCGGTATTGACACTAGTATGAATGAATTGCTTAGTGAGAATATAACTGTGTTAGTAATTAGGGCTGTTTGTAGACTTTGATACTCAATAGTGGCTCTTGAGCGATCGCATTTAAATTCTCTGAGTTTAATAACTGTGTCCAGCTAGCAGCCAACTTTGTATCGCGAGGTTGATTGTACCGGAGTTCTGCTAACGTAGCTAGTGCATCTTGCCACAAGCCAGCTTGAGCATAAAGATGAGTGCGCTCTAACACAGATGCTCGCTCTAGCTTTTGCGCCAAGTTTTTGTCAACAGCTACTCGTTGAATCCATCCATGTACAACAATGTCGTTAGCTCTATTTTCCCGATCGCAAATAATCGATAAATACCAATGGTATTTCTGATTGATTCTCAGTTCAGGTAGGGATTGAGAATCCAGCGACATGAGATTAATCACTTCTCCAGAATCGGTTTTAGTTTCCGAAGCATCTTTAGTGAAAGTTTTTTCATAAACTAATTGACGCTTATCATCTTTAAGCACAAACTCTATTGCTGTTGGCTTAGAAGTTTGCGGTATATAAAATAGGATATTTGGATAAGCTTGTTGGGTTAAAACCAGATTATTTTCTGGAACCAACGCCATTAATTTTCCTGCATTACTGTAGCATTCTCCACGGGTTCCGCCGCCAACTCGACGTCCAGGTATGCCCTCTTTTGGTTGATTGTCATCAGCCATTACCTGATGAGGAATAGCACAGGAAAGGGTAATTAGAGATGTCAAACAGAGAGCAGTAAATGCTTTGCGATTCATAATTATCTTCATCAGCCTAAAGCTTGATTTAATTTTTTTCTCTGGGTTATACATATTCCATAAATACTCTATTTGTTAGTAATTTACTATCATTAAATTACTGACTTTATGTTAACAATGACTTTTTATGTATAAGTATATTCCGCGATACTACTTAAGTAAAAAATAAAAACTTAAATAAGTTTAATAAATAATTTTTTAATTTTTTATTTTATTAGCTAATTACCAATTGTAAGATGTTAATCATTTAGACTATTTAATCGTCTACAACTTTTAAATAACCAGCCCAGTCCCATTAATCCTAATATTCCCAAACCAGAGTTAGTTTTTGGCTCTGGTACAGAGACAACATCAGGCTTGTTACTAATAGAGTTGAGATTCAAGTTGGCATTTTGGATCATGTCATCTATTATAATATCTTGTTTTTGGTTTGCGTCATATTCATCTAACGATAAATAATTCATAGCGAATGCTTCTAAGTAAGTCATTCCACTAGCTGTAGAATTTCTCCCACCCCTAAAAATATAATTTTCCAGAAGACTGCTAATACTAGTATTAGATAAAAGTTTTTTTGCTGGGTTGGTATTGACATCTACTGCAATTGTATCTAGAGATTGAGAATTGATATCCCAACCAATTACATCTAGTAATTGTAAATCAAGATTTGATATTTCTAATTTTTCGCCTGTTTTCAGCACGGGGTGCATAATTCCTAAAATCTCACCTTCACTAGCACTCCAGTGGCTTGTTTGATAATCTCCACCATCAAAATTAGCTATACGAGTTTTACCACCATCAAGAGAAAAGTACTTGCCATTTCCATAAGACCAATCAAAAATTCCTTGATTTTTGCTAATGTTAGAATAGCGAAACAAATCTATGGGCGAGACAAATGTTAAATCGTTATCTTGTAAAGATAGACTATTATCTGGAGTAACTGTATCAACCAATGATTCCAAAACATCAACACCGCTAACTACACCTAATACATGGCCTATTTCATGTTGAGCTATGCTAAGGAAGTCAAATTTGTTACTAGCAACAGTAGCCTCTGGAGAATAAACTCTTGAAAAGTCCCAAATAGAATCTTGAACAAAATTAGCTACTCCTGATTGCTGCGCTAACCATTGGGAATAGTTAATTAATTCTCCATTACTATTTAGCATTGATTTCCCTAGATAAATTTGGGCATCAACTCCACTCTCATTACCAGCAATCAGATTTAAGGCTTTGGCATTAGCAGTACTCAGCCAAATAGTTTTATTATTATAATTATCGTTATTATCTAATATCCGATTACCGGCTGGTGTTATCGGTTGGGAATTAGGGACATTTACGGCTCCAAATTTATCCATGATCATACTGAATTCTGAGCCAAGAAAATTAATGGATTTTCTGTTAATAGATTGCAGTTCAGTTAAGGTTTTGTTAGCAAAAATACTTTTATCGATATTATTGATTTGCATATTTTTCATTGCTAGCAAATCATCATTGGAAGTAATATTTTGAAAGCTGCTTGTAAGATAATTATCATAGTCAACCTTTAGCATAGTTGGAATTGTTCCTGCTAAAGCTTGATTGTTAGATAATTCTTGAAAATTGATATAAATATTGACTGTGTTATCACGATTACACAAGCAATTGATATCAAAATATTTGTCCTTTAGTTTAGAAGCCCAAATATTACCAGCTTGATCAAACCCATCTATAATTTCTTGAGGAGTATTTGCAGCATAGGTAAAGTTGAATTGTATCGCTTGGGCTGGAGCAATAGTATTTAATGTAACTAAGGTTAGTGTAAGTTGCGTAAACAGATTTGCTTGGTACTTGAGTTGAGATTTCATGATTTTCTTTTTAGATTGCAAGTAAACAAGTTTTTTTGAACATTTTGCTCAAGTGATTGGCTCATATTCGATGTTAGAGATGCTCAATCAGAACATCTGAAAATAGCCTTAATGCTCAAATCTTGTGCAATGAAGCAATTAAAAAGTATGATGCTTACTAATTTTTTGAGTTAAGGAATCAGAATACTTACTTATGCACATCTGTAATTTAACTTTATATCAGTTGCAAAATATATAACAGAGCAATTTCTCTGAGGTGATAATTAGAAGACTTCACTACAGTTTTATCAAAATTAATTAAAACTATAGACAAAAAGTATTATTTTATACATTTATGTTGAAATAAATCTGTTTAATTCTTGTTATGTCAACACTTAGACAGTAATACATACTCGGTTACATGTCTTTTTCGTCACACATAATGCTTTACTTTAACTTCATAATAGGAATTAATTGTGTTCGGTAAATATATATCCATAACTAAAATTTAAATTTTTACACGTTAATGCATCCAGCAAGAGTTGTTCATCATTGCCTTGTACTTAGTTACTTTACATACATATGCAAGCGTGAAACAACATGTTAGTTAGACTCAATCTCCGGGAAATATAAAGCCGTAAGTAGAAGTTAAAATTGTATTTCTCTATACGGAGTTGTTTGTATGGTTTATCAGGGTAATGCTTCAGTTCAGCAGTCTAAACAGCAGCGTGCATTTACCAAAAACTCTCGAAATGTGATGGAAGTACTAGTTGTAGAGGAAGTAGAGCAACAATTTCAAGCTTTACCTGCGAAAACTGCCAAATACACTAATCCATCAGAGGTAATTGCTTATGCATTAAATCGCCTACCTGCGCTGTATGCGACGAGTAAGCGGGGCTGGCAAAGGCAATGGCATCGGGGGAAAACTGAGTTGCGCCCACAAATTGTCACAGCTGTGAGGCAGGGAATCATGGCTGTACAGCGAGATCCCTTGCGGGGAGATGGGCCTCTGTCTTTTGAGGAGGAGAATGCAGCAATGACGGCTTTGCAAAAGCTCAAAGTTTTGCTGCAACGTGAGGATCTATCTTGGGATAACTTAAATGATGTGGTTGAGCAAACTTTATTAGATACATTGCGAGGGAGAATTACTTGGCGTCAGTCTGGTGATGCAGACGAAGACATCTTTGATTGGGAGAAACATCCACATTATCAGAACGGATAAATTGATCGTAAATTTTGGTCAATCAAGCTCTATTTTCTCTCAAATGTTTTTAGGTAATGCGCAACCAAGCAATGATTCCAGCGCTGAGACGTTATTATTCCCACCTGCCATTAGTAGGTGGAATTACTCTTAGCTGTTTCTGCCCCATCAACCCAACAATTGCCCAAATTTCTCCAGATAATCAGCTGCCTGATGGACAAACTGTTGTTTTACCAGGTACTCAACCGGGATTGGATTTTGTAATTACGGGCGGAACCCAAGCAGGTAGTAACCTGTTTCACAGCTTTAGAGAGTTTTCTGTACCTCAAGGTGGTTCTGCTATTTTCAATAATTACAACCGAGGAATTGAGAACATTATTAGCCGTGTTACCGGTGGCTCAAAATCTCAAATCAATGGTTTAATCCAAGCGAATAAAAACTTATTTTTGATCAATCCTCATGGTATTGTTTTTGGCGCGAATGCTTCTTTAGATATTACAGGCTCATTTATTGCCAGTACTGCTAGTAGTTTAAAGCTGTCTAATGGAGATGTATTTAGTGCGATTAATCCTGCGCCACCTTTACTAACTGTCAGTGTTCCCTTGGGTTTACAATTTGCTGGCAAATCTGGAGATATCACCGTAGAAAGTCCAGACTTAGCTACACCAAAATTGTCAGTCCAGCCCGGTCAAACTTTAGCTTTAGTTGGCGGTGATATTTCTATAGCTAGCAAGTTACTAGCTGCGCCTGGTGGTCGGGTGGAATTGGGTAGTGTGGGGGATGAAAGTTTTGTTAGCCTGACTCCAAGTCCTCAAGGATTTAGTTTGGGATATACAGGTACGAATAAGTTTCAAACAATTCAGCTAGATGGGGCTGAGATTAAGGTTAGCGGTGCTGGTGGTGGGAATATCCAAATTCAAGGTCAATCAATCACCTTAAATCAAACACTACTTTTAGCTAATACAGATGTGAATGGCACCGAAAGCGGTGGTGGAATCAATATCCGAGCTAACCAACTAACGCTGAATGATTCTATGATTCAGGCGCTGACATCTGCTTCAGTGCGCGGTGGAGATGTCAACTTGGAAGCTGTGAAACTAACAGTTCAAGGCCCCTTTGCAATGGTTTCTGCGGAAACAGAAGATATTGGACTTGGTGGTAACTTAACTATTCGCGCTGATGATGTGAAATTGGCAAACTTGAGTATTTTAGGCACAGAGACTAGAGGACTAGGTGCTGGTGGAGATGTGAGAATTGCAGCTGGAAAATTGAGTATTGAAGATGGCGCAAAAATAGTAGCCAATACTCGCGATCGCGGTTTTGGTGGTTCAATCATAGTTAAAGCAACTGAGTCTATTGACTTACGCGGAACAGGAGAAATATTTAATACGCTTTACTCTAGCGGTTTGTCCGCAGAAACTACTGGTTTTGCTCAGGCTGGGGAAGTCATTGTCGAAACCCCAATCTTGAATATCCGTGATGGTGCCAGGATCTCAGCTTCGACGTTTGCTGAGGGAGCAGCAGGCAGTATTAAAATTTACGCTCCAGTAATAGATATCCTCAGTTCTCCTACTGTTGCTCAAGCTAGCGGTGTATTTAACCAAGTTGAGTTAGGAGCTACCGGTCAGGGCGGTAATATTCTCTTGGTAACTAACAAATTATCGCTCCAAGGTGGAGCGCAAGTATCGGTTAGTACTTTTAATACTGGCGACGCAGGCAGTCTTTCTGTAATTGCTCCGCAGATGTTAACAATCTTGGGAGACTCTACGGATATCACCTTTAGTGGCTTATTTGCTCAGGTAGAACCTGGTGCTAAAGGTCGAGGAGGAAACGTATTTATAGATACTGGAGAATTGCTACTTCAAGGAAATACGGCACGAATTTCTAGCTCTACTAGAGATGAGGGCTGGGGTGGTAATGTCACTATTAATGCGAGGGAATTAACTGTTCGGGATGGGGCGCAGATTCAAGCGGGAACTCAGGGATACGCCCCTGGCGGTACCCTCAAGGTGACAGCTACAGACACAATTCGATTGCTGGGGACTTCTCCAAGGGATCGATCATCTAGTGGTTTATTTACCGCTACATTTGGTGATGCTCCGGCTGGTAATTTGAGTGTTGATACAGGTAATTTATTTATCCTAGATGGAGCGAGGATTTCTGCTTCTACCTTGGGTGCAGGTACTAGCGGTAATGTAACTATTAATGCCTATGATACTGTCAACTTAATTAATCGCTCTCCTAATGGTCAAGTAAACAGTGGCTTATTTGTCCAAGGAATTGGAGATGGAAAAGCGGGTAATATCGATTTAACAGCCCGTAATCTGTTACTCGATCGCGGTGGAGAAATTTTAGCGGAAACTACGGCTGATGATGGGGGGGAAATTGCGCTAAAAGTCAGCAATATTCTGCAACTTCAGAATCATAGCTTGATTTCTGCTACTGCTGGTACTGCTAGCAAACAGGGTAATGGCGGAAATATCAAGATTAATACCACTTTTTTAATTGCAGATCCTTTAGGAAATAGCGATATTACGGCTAATGCATTTCAGGGATGGGGGGGTAACATTCACATTCAAGCTGAAAATGTATTTGGGCTGGAATTCCGCGAACAACAGACTGCTTTAAGTGATATTACTGCTAGTTCTACTTTTGGTGTTAGTGGTGTGGTTGAAATTAAAACTTTGAATGCTGATCCTACTTCGGCTTTATTCAACTTACCTCTAAAAATTACCGATACTTCTAAATTGATCTCTCAAGGTTGTACTGCGAGTTCGTTCAGTCAGCAACAGCAAATTGCTAATCGGTTTGTTGTGACTGGACGAGGAGGGGTATCACCAAATCCAGAAGCTTTACTGAGTAGTGATAGTCTGCTTCAAGATTTAGTGACTAATCCGATCAAAAGTGAGCGAAATATTGCTGAAAGACCTTCTCCAACCTCAGATATTTCTAGTGCTAATTCCATCGTCGAAGCCCAAGCCTTAGTAGTAAATTCACGTGGTGAGGTGTTTTTATCAGCACAGTCTGCTACTGCAACTCCCTATAGTACTTGGTCGCCCTCAACTAATTGTTATGCAGATTAATCTCTATTATTTTTTCAAAAAAACTAGCTGGAAACGATTATATATTCGGTTAATTGTCTTGATATTCTGGATAATCTTAGGGTTAGTTGGGAGTTTATTACCTGCGATCGCCAAAATTGATGCTTCGCCACCATCACTGATGCAAGTATCATCTAATCTGGCACAGCAGGAGGAGCAAGGCAGACAATATTATGATGCTGGGCAATTTTTAGCAGCAATTAAAATCTGGGAGCAAGTGCTGCTGGTTTATCAATCACAGGGGGATAGACTCAATCAAGCCAGAGTGTTGAGCAATCTATCACTGAGCTATCAGCAATTAGGTTTATGGACTGAAGCTACCCAAGCAATTACTCATAGTCGAGAATTGTTACAGGGAAAACATACAGAGCCAGAATATTTAAAAGTCTTGGCTCAAGTTTTCAACACTCAAGGTAGTCTGGAGTTAGCAACGGGAAAATCGGAAGCTGCACTCTTGACTTGGCAACAAGCCACGGCTACTTATACTCAGGCAAAAAATGAGACTGGGGTATTGCGTAGTTTGATCAATCAATCTCAGGCTTTAAAGGCGCTGGGATTATATCGCAGAGCTTTATCTACCTTAAATCAGGTAAATAAAATTTTACAAAAACAACCGGATTCACCGATCAAAACGGCTGGGTTACGCAGTTTAGGAGCAAGTTGGCGATTAGTGGGGAATTTGACAGCAGCACAGCAGGTATTACAACAAAGTTTAGCGATCGCCCAAAAGTTACAATCGCCAGCAGATATCAGTGCGACATTGATTGATTTAGGGAATGTGGCGCGCGCTAACCAAGATACAACATCGGCTTTGGCTTTGTATCAACAAGCTGTAGAGATTGCGCCTTCTTCAATGCTGAAAATGCGATCGCAATTAAATCAACTGAGTACTTTAATAGATACTAAGCAATGGACACCGGCTCAAGCATTATGGAGTCAAATTCAACCACAATTGGTGAATTTACCCCCTAGTCGGACAACAATTTATGCTCAACTGAATTTAGCTCAGAGTTTAATTCGCCTCCAACAAGCAAATCTTTCCAATGCGCCAACCACAGAAAATATTGCTCAATTAGTCGCGAATAACCTCCAACAAGCAAAAACCTTGGGAGACAAACAAGCACAAGCCTATGCTTTGGGGAAACTGGGGGGACTTTACGAGCAAACTCAACAATGGGCGATCGCTCAAGACTTAACTCAACAAGCGCTGGTGCTAGCACAGTCAATTAATACACCAGAAATTGCTTATCGTTGGCAATGGCAATTAGGGCGATTATTAAAAGTACAAGGAGATGAACCAGGCGCGATCGCAGCTTACACCCAAGCTGTGAATACTCTACAATCTTTGCGTAGCGATTTAGTTGCCATCGATCCAGATATTCAATTTAGTTTTCGCGAAACTGTAGAACCAGTATATCGAGAACTAGTTAGTTTACTTTTATCGGGAACATCGTCACCTAGTCAAGAAGCACTCAAGCAAGCTCGTCAAGTAATTGAGTCTTTGCAATTAGCCGAACTCGATGATTTTTTCCGCGAAGCCTGTTTAGATAGAAAATATACTCAAATCGATGAATTAGATCCCTTAGCAGCAGTCATCTATCCGATTATTCTGCCAGATCGATTAGAAGTTATTGTCAGCTTGCCAAAACAACCTTTACGCCACTACGCGACTTCTTTACCGCAAGCCGAACTGGAAAGTATTGTCGAAAAATTGCGGAAAACTTTAGTTATTCGTTCTAAAGAAGACTTTTTACCCTTATCTCAACAAATATATGACTGGTTAATCCGTCCAGTGGAAACTGATTTAGTGAAAAGTGGGATTAAAACCTTAGTATTTGTACCGGACGGTGTATTACGAAATATTCCTATGGCAGCTTTGCATGATAGTAATCAACAATATTTGGTGGAAAAATACAACATCGCTTTAACACCCAGTCTTCAATTACTACCCCCGAAAACATTAGCACAGCATAACTTTAAAGTCCTGGGTGCAGGCTTAACTGAAGCCAGACAGGGTTTTTCGGCTTTGGAATATGTTGAACAGGAAATGAAGGAAATCAAGTCGGAAGTTCCCAGTACAGTGCTGCTAAATCAGGAATTTACCAGTAAAAATTTGCAAAATTACTTGCAATCAGCGATTTTCCCCATAGTTCACATTGCTACTCATGGTAAATTTAGCTCTAAAGCCATCGAAACCTTTATATTGGCTTGGGACGATCGCATTAGAATTAATGACCTAGATAATTTACTACAGATATCCGAACAGAAACAGCAACAAGCAATTGAACTGCTGGTACTTAGTGCTTGTGAAACAGCAGTTGGCGATAAACGTGCGGCTTTAGGTTTGGCGGGAATAGCAGTTAAGGCTGGAGCTAGTAGTACTTTAGCAACATTATGGTCGGTGAATGATGAAGCAACCGCCAATTTAATGCGTCAGTTTTACAAGCATTTGAGCAGTACCAAAGAAACCAAAGCAGAAGCCTTACGTCATGCGCAAATTGCGCTGTTAAAAAATCCTCAATCAGAGCATCCTGTCTATTGGGCACCTTATATTTTAGTTGGCAATTGGCTGTAGATATAGAGGCGATTTAGGGACTTCCAAGAAATAAATTATCCAATCTTGTGGGGTGGGCAGCGTTCGACTGAGCGCTCACGCCGAAGTCTTGCCCGCCTTTGACTATGGGCGGGCGAGACGCCCACCCCACAATAAATAGTTGTATATTTTTTTATCTGACTTTTCTTAACATTCAACATTTCTGGTTTTATGGCAAATATGACCATTGACAAATAGTAACTGACTACAGCACATCCTAAAATAATAAACAGGATTTAGTTTGGCATCTATCTACCGTTTTGATAGCAATGACTGAGCAACGTGATGCTGATTCCTTACCAGGAGATTCTCAGCAAAGTGATACTCCAGGCGATCGCCTAGAATCGGAAAATCTCACTCCGGCGCTACCTGCTGAAAATTCTTGGAAAAACCGGATTGCTGATGTTTGGCGCAAAGCAACACCGCGTCTAGGACAATTATTACCCGTAGAACAATTAGCACAGACGGTTGTGCAATGGTTTAGTGTCAGCGAAACTCAAATTGCTGAGATTTTAGAGACGGTGCGCCGCGAACTACCAACTACGGAAGCTTTGTTAATTGGTAAACCCCAAGCGGGTAAAAGTTCGATTGTGCGGGGATTAACAGGAGTTTCCGCCGATATTGTCGGTCAAGGATTTCGCCCTCACACCCAACATACTCAGCGCTACAATTATCCTGCTGATGACTTACCTTTGCTGGTTTTTACGGATACTGTAGGCTTGGGAGATGTCAAACAAGATACGCAAGAAATTATTAATGAATTGGTTGGCGATTTAGAAAAATCAACTCGCAGCGCCAGAGTTTTGATTCTGACTGTAAAAATTAACGATTTTGCTACTGATACATTGCGTCAAATTGCTCAACAATTACGTCAACAGTATCCAGATATTCCCTGTTTGTTAGCAGTTACCTGTTTACATGAGGTGTATCCGCCGGGGACAGTCGATCATCCAGCTTATCCGCCTGATTATGAGGAAATTAATCGGGCTTTTGGTGCGATTCAAGAAGACTTTACCAAGATTTGCGATCGCTCAGTTCTCATTGACTTTACCTTAGAAGAAGACGGTTACAATCCAGTATTTTACGGCTTAGAAGCATTACGCGATAACTTAGCCGAATTACTTCCCGAAGCCGAAGCCAAAGCAATTTATCAATTATTAGATCGGGAGGAAACTGGTAAGCAACTGGGTAATCTTTACCGCGATACGGGACGACGCTACATTTTACCCTTTGCAATTATGGCTGCAACTGTAGCTGCTATACCATTACCTTTTGCAACCATGCCAGTATTAACAGCTTTGCAAGTATCTATGGTAACAGCATTGGGTAACTTATACGGCAAGCAATTGTCACCATCTCAAGCCGGGGGAATTGTGAGTGCGATCGCAGGTGGTTTTCTCGCTCAAGCCATAGCCAGGGAATTAATTAAATTCGTTCCTGGTTTTGGTAGCGTAATTGCTGCATCCTGGGCTGCTGCTTACACCTGGTCACTTGGTGAAACAGCTTGTGTCTACTTTGGTGACTTGATGGGTGGGAAGAAACCAGACCCGAATCAGATTCAATCTGTGATGCAAGAAGCTTTTAAAGCAGCACAAGAAAGGTTTAAGGGAATTAAACGTTAGGGTAGTTGAAAAATTTCCCCATTGAAAACCTATAGCAATCCTATTTGATATACGAACAAAAAAGACAAGGGAAGGGGGACAAGGAAGATAGGTGTTTGTAACTAATTTAGGATTGCTATAATACCAATTGAACTTAAAAAAACTCTGCGTACCTTTGCGTTAACCTTAGCGTACCTTTGCGTTCAAAAAATTATATCTTTGTGCAACTTCACAAATAAATCCTATAACTCCGCTCTTTGTTATAACTCATCTTCTTCTTTTTGGAATTATCAAACTGAGTAAATAAACTATAACTCCCACAAATCCTAACTCATTCCATAACCATTGCCATAGTTGTTTACGATTACGAATATTCTGGAAGTTATTTAAATAATTTTCAAACCCTTGCACAGCAATCATTTGTTGTCGCGCCGATAGTAATTGCTGTTCCGAATTATGCATTTCTAAGCGAGTATTTCTGATATCTTGAATGAATTTTTGAATTTCTTCTACACCCCCAATCGTTTGTATAACTAGATTTAATTCCTGAATCAAACTTTGGGTATATCGATTTTGTTCATCGTATCTATCTATGATATTTCTGATTTGTATCAGCTTATTATCTATATCTATATTTAAGGTTTCAATTACTTCTTTTTTACTCTGCAATTCTTGAACTATATCCTGAGATTCTTGCAGATAATTTTGTACTTGTAATAATATATTGTGAGATGCTTCGGTTGAAGATTGATTTTCTATTTTAGCATGATTAATTTCATTAATTACTAGTTGTAAATCTTGCAAAATATCTTCTCTTATACCAAGTTCATGCAGTTGTTTTGGTATTTCTTGTAAGATTTGTAGTTTATCTTGAAGTTCTTTCGCTGCGGATAAATAATTTGATACTTTATCTTCATGTTTCTTTAAATCATTATTTACTTTTAATAGTTCTTCCCGGCTCAAGTGAATTTCATGAATCAGTTCTCTAACTTCATCAATTTCCTTAGCTTCTTCGAGAATATTTTTGGCTTTATCTATAGATTGATTAATAACTATAGACAAAGCTTCAAGTTCTTGGGAAACTTGTAAATCTGTGGGAGATTTATCATTCATAATTCACCTGTATGAGCAATCTTGTCTATAGCTGCATTGCAGAGTAGGGATACTAAATTTCCTTCCTGATTTGATATTTCCTGTCTAAAGGGAAAATCTTCGGGGATTTGCATTCCAATTTTTGCGCGTACTCTAGCAGCTTCATATAAAAGTCCTTTTTGTTGCAGCGTAGAAGCAATTCTTAATATTAAGTCTTGATATTCTTGAAGATTAACATCTTGCAACTCAGATGCAACTTTAACTGCTTCCCAAGAACTACCCAAAGCCCTTAAGAGTAAGCATTGCAGAGGAATGCGATCGCTAGGGCTATCAATTTGCTGAATTTGCTGCAATTCTTCATATAAAATTTCTCTAGAATGATTTGCAAGGATTTTAATTGCTTGCTCTTCAATTTGGGTAACTGTGTCATTATCAATTCTTGCTAGCCTGAATGCAGCATAAGTATCCCAATAAATTTGTACAGGTAGATTACTCAAACCTTCATAAATTATGTTACATAATCCTGTAATATCTTTAAATAAATGTTCTCCATTTGCCCACTCTGTAATCCAATCAAGAGTATCTGCATTTGCACTATTAAAAAACTGACATTCTTGAAAATGTGATCTTCCAATTCTTTCGATTTCATTAGTAGTTGCAATTACAAGTAATCGGTAACGCGGCCTAGTAAAAATCGTGTACCAATTATTAGCTTCTTCAAATGATGGTGTTCCCGCTCCTGCAAATACACAAAAAGCAACACAAGCATCAAATTCTCTTCCTTTAGCTTGATGGAATTTTATATAATCTAATCCTGGAAGATTACTGTATTGTTCGGGAATATCTTGATAAATTAGCTTGACTTGGCTAGAAAGAAGTCTCAATATAGAACGCTGTTCTAAAGAGCAGGTATATCTTACTTTATCGCTTAAATCGTTAATAATTTGTAGCGCTTCTTCTTGTGATGTGCATTCTAAAATTCTCACAGGTTCACCTTGTTCAAAAGCATATTCAGGCTGACTGACTTCAGGTAATTTTTTACCTCCTGAATTGGCTTTTTTTGCAAATGCATGAAAACTATTAGCGAATTCTAGAATATATTTTGTATTGCGATAATTATATTTAAGATTGTGTCTTTTATTCAGTTGTAAATGTCCCCAATTAAAATCTATGGGTGTAATTCTTTGATTCATATCACCCAATAGAAAAAGTATAGAAGTGTGATTATTATCCTGTTGCCATCTCTCCAGCATTTTAACAATAGCATTAATTTCATCTATGAGATAATCTTGAGCTTCATCAAATATGAACAGTGTTGTATTACTCTGCTGTAAAGGACGAGCATTTTCTGTAATTGCATTTACTCCATCTATCCAGATTTTTTTATTTCCTAATCTCTGCTGCAATTTAGGTAATGTAATATTTTTAAGTTCTCCAATCCAATGCTTATTTTCTCGATAAATGGGGTGATTGGATTGTTCATGCTTGTGTTTATTGGCTATGAATCCTCTAAATAAAATTAAATCATTTATATTCAAATCTTCATTGTTATCAATCACATGAATTTTTCGCGCTTCTGCTTGTAGAGCCTGTAACTCTTCCGATACAGTTGCTACTGTCTTATATATATCTGGTGCAGCTTGATGCAACCATTCTGCAAAAGTTCCGACAAAAAAATTAGGTTCTCCAATCTGTAAAATTTCTTTAATTTCAGTGAATTCTTTAATTTCAGCAGATAGGTTTTCGGGCAGAATTAAAGCAATATTCCAATAGTTTTTTACATATAATTCACAAGCCATTAAAGCTGCACATACTGTTTTACCTGTACCTGGGGCACTTTGTAATAAAAGGCTATTAATATTACTATGGTTTGATACAGGATTGCGTGAGGGATTTCTTACTTCCTGAAAAATTTCTTTTTGTTCTTGAGTCAAAACAGGTGAATATAAATAACCACCATAAACAAATTGATTCCAAGAATTAATTTGTTTAGGATTCCATTCATAAGTAGGAATATGTTCTACTGTTTTTTCTCCAAGTTCAAGTACATCAGATATATCTATTTCTGGCTTTCTATTTCTATCCTCAATAATTTTTTTATAAATATCTTTACGTTGTCCGGCTATTAATATTAATATTTCTTCTTGATTTCTTGTCCAAATCACTCTTACATCATGTTTCTTAGTTCTCCATAAATCTTGATAACCTTCTAATTTTCGATAGTCTCCCAGGTTACCTTCACTAATTTTTTTAATTATTTCTGCTACCAGCTTGAAATATTCATGTGGTAATTTCTGGATTTCTCGAACAGCAGCGCGAACAATTTTAACGAGATAAACAGGCATGAATATACCTCATATAAAATATGATCATTACATTAATTATTTAAACAATATTGATTTTGATAATTGTGAAATTAAAATATTTAATGATATGAGCATTTTGCATAATACTATTCATCTTTATTCACCCTGTTTAATTGGGAAAAATTAGTTGCATATAAAGCTAACTAGAACAAGAAAAATGCTTGTTGAAGTTGTACTAAGTGAGTATTTTGCATCGAATGTGACTGCTTTAACAAAGAGTTAGCCAAAAACGATAGTATATAAATATACTATATTAATATTGCCCTCCAGAAAGCATTGATTACTGGAAGAGTGTTTAGCAAATTTTTATACTTCGCTCACAATATAATAGCCTACTAAAAAGCCAATTGCCTAGTAAGCAAATGATATTTGAATTAAGCGTGACTCACGCAAGGCTAAAACTCGATTTTTCGTGATTTTACTTAGTCTGAAAGATATTTTGTACCATTTTTTTGTCTACACTGGCAGCAGCTTGATCGAGTGTAGCTATCTCGCCAGAGTCTAACAGCCAACCTAAAGCACCAATATTCTCTTGCGCCTGTTGTACAGTCTTTGCGCCTGGGATGGGAATCGTTCCTTTACAAATACACCAGTTAATTGCTACCTGTGACATAGTTTTGTTTCTTGATTGTGCCACTTCTCGTAAACAGTTTAAAAGTGGGTCAATCCCTGGTAATAGCTGCCTAAATAATAAACCACGGATACCTTTGGGAAAAGGGCCTGTTTTTGAGTATTTTCCTGTTAATAGCCCTAATCCCAAAGGGCTATAGGCAATCAATTTTATACCCATGTCGTCGCAAACTTGCTTGAGTTGTAGTTGCGTTACTGGATATGTGGAGAGTAGAGAGTATTGTACTTGCAGAGTTGCGATCGCAACTCCCCGTTCCTTAAACTTTTTATGCACCCGTTGCAAACGTTTTGGCCCGTAATTAGATAATCCTACAGCCTTAACTAATCCTTGCTCGTAAAGGTCAGCTAATCCATCCCATAGCCTTTCCTCTTGCCAAGGTGCGTAGTTAGCTGTAGACCAGTGCATTTGTACTAAATCGACATTTCTGCCTAAGCGTTGGGCTGAGGCTTTACCAGCTTGTACCATTGATTGACGAGTCCATCGCCAAGGATAAGCCGCTAGCTTGGTAGCAATGCAAATTTTTTCTGTGTTGATACCCTGATATGCTCGAGAAAATTTGCCGAGAAGTGTCTCACTGCGCCCTTTGAGTTGACCAGTACCGTAAGAATCGCCTGTATCGAATAAAGTCACACCGTTACTGACACAAAGGTTAAACACTGCTTGCAATTGATCGTCCATACTGCGATCGTATCCCCAGAGCAGTTGGTTTCCCCATGCCCAAGTTCCACAGCCCATTGTTGGCAGTGATAGTTCCTGGCTAATTTGCATACTCACTCGCTGTAGATTTCCTGATTAGCTTGCGATCGCCTCTCTAAAATTTTATTATCAGGCAATTAATAGCCACTTTGCTTAACAGGTTTGAGTTGAGGGTAAATCTCTACTGAATAGTTTATGAAAACAAGCCTAAGCGAATCCAAAGCCCTCGCGCCATAATTTGTGTTTGGCTATTCATTTCCAAACAAGCAATGGTTACTCTTCCAATGACTGTTTTACCCTTGATTGTGGCGGATTCAGTTTCTACTTGAAAATGATCTTTCCACTCATCTTGTCTAGGATTAAACAGACGAGCTTCTGTATCAGATTCTGGATCGATTCCACTGCTACGAGTACCTTTACGAAGATTACAGGAACGACAAGCAAGGGCTAAGTTGTTCTCAGCATTAGCACCGCCTTTGGAAATGGGAACAATATGTTCAACTTCAAATGGGAAATTGAATACCATTTCTGGTGCATGACAATATTCACAGCAATGAGCAGCGCGATCGGCAACTAGGGTATAAAAAGGATTCATTGGCCGATCTGTTGTAGCAAGGCTGCTGAACGAGCTGTTGCAGCTTTTAATTCAGCCTCAACAAGGCTATCTAACTCTGCTTGTTCCACTGGAGTTAATTCTTGTCCGCGATCGCGTGCTGTTCGCCATAGACTCATCAACTCTGATAAGCGCTGTTGCTGTTGGGCGCTAAAAAACCAATCGGGACGAAAACTCTGTAGTACCAACAGAGTGCTAAATTCTTCATCTTCGAGTTGTGCTGTTAAAGCATCCAACGCTTCACCCGCAGTTCTACCTGTTGATTGCTTATCACCTGCGATCGCTCGATAAATTTTCTTTCCACTAGCATCCGATATGGGCAGGATTGCGACTGTGGTCATACCCTTAACATGAGAGCTTTCTGCTTAATTATTATAGTTTGATTCACCTTTTAGTTTTTAACTGAAGGGCTAAAACCCTGTGACCAGATCGGAGAATTCTGTCCAAATATAGAAACGATAGACTTGAGACAAGCGTAATTTTTATCAAAGAAGCTGATTATAAGTAATTTGTGATTGAGGTAGGTATCAGGTAATGGTGCGTTTAAAACTGTGGCAATGGGTTATATTAGCAGCGCCGATCGCATTAATCGTCACTTTCTTACTGGTAGCCGCAGGTTCCCAGATCCATACGTGGGGAATTAATTGGATTTGGGCTGTATTTACCCTACTATTTGTCGGGTGGCGTTGGTTGCTGGTTAAATGGACTAGACCAGAGGTAGAACAATTAGAGGCGGTATTAGCTCAAGTTAATGAAGAATTAGCTGCTACTGTAGATGATAACCAATTACCTGCCGGAAATGACGCTACTAATCAAGCTCAAGCAGTTTTGAATGAAGTTTTGCAATTATCTCAAAGCGATCGCCCGATTTGGGAAGATTGGGTAACTTTCTGGACGCGATGCCAAAATTTAGTGGTAGCGATCGCTCATATTTACCATCCTGAAGTTAAATATCCCCTATTAAATATTTACGTTACCCAAGCCTACGGGTTAATTCGGGGAACGGTGGATGATTTGGATCTATGGATGCAAAAGCTATCACCTGCTTTAAATCAGGTGACAGTTGGGCAAGCTTACCAAGCTTATGAAGTCTATCGCAAGTTAGAACCATCCGCCCGCAAACTCTTTCAAGCTTGGAATTGGGCACAATGGTTATTAAATCCGGCTGCGGCTGTGGCTAAAAAAGCGAGTCAGCGCTCTACAAGCCAAGCAAATCAGCAATTATTGGTGAATTTAGGACAAATGCTGCGAGAAGCGGCTTTACGTAATTTGTGCCGTCAAGCGATCGCTCTTTATAGTGGTACTACTTTACCAAAGGCGGAATTTTCTTCTTCAACTCCTACCCTTCCCAAAGCGAAAACGCAAACGTTAAAAGAAATCCTCGCCCAAGCTGAACCTGCTGAAACTGTAGCGCAAAAACCTGTCAGTATTCTGCTGGTAGGGCGCACCGGTTCGGGAAAAAGCAGCTTGATTAACAGTTTATTTTCCTCAGAATTAGCTGCTGTTGATGTCTTACCTAGTACCGATAAAATTCAAAATTACCAATGGCAAACTTCCAATAAAGAAACCCTGACATTATGGGATACTCCAGGGTATGAGCAAGTTAACCGCGTAGATTTTCGCGATTTAGTTTTAGACTATGCGACAAAGGCAGATTTACTATTATTAGTTACCCCCGCTTTAGATCCCGCCTTGCAAATGGATGTAGATTTTCTCAAAGATATGCAGGCGGAAGTTAAAGATTTACCTGTGATTACTATTGTTACCCAAGTCGATCGCCTGCGTCCGCTTCGTGAGTGGGAACCGCCTTATGATTGGGAATGGGGCGATCGCGCCAAGGAAATTTCCATCCGCGAAGCTACACAATATCGGGCGCAATTGTTGGGGGATTTCTCCAAGTTAGTTTTACCTGTGGTGACAAGCGATAGCAAAACTAATCGCACTGCTTGGGGAATTGACGCTTTATCTTTAGGATTAGTAGCAGCGATCGCACCTGCAAAACAACTGCGTCTGGCGCGTTTTTTACGTAATCTCGAAGCCCGTACCGTTGAAGCTGCCAAAATTATTGATAATTACACCTTCCAGATGGCGACAACCCAAGGACTGACATCGCTGCTGAAAAGTCCCGTTCTCCAGTTCATTTCTACCCTATCAACCGGTTCGCCCACTCTGGCATACTTGTTAGCAGAAAAAATTCCCGTGGAACAGTTACCCGTTGTCATTGGGAAGTTGCAAATGGCTTATGACCTTTTCTCTCTCTTAAATACTGGAAAATCAAGCAATTTTGATTTATTAACCCTTTGGCCGTTATTGGTAGAAAATACAGCCGCCAGCGATACCTGGGCTTTTGGTCATGCTTTAGTTGAATACTGGACTCAAAATCTCACAGTTGAACAATTGCGCGATCGGTTTAATTATTATCTCAATTTGTCGGCGAGCAAATAAGGTTCAGTGTCAAGGCTTCGGCTACGTTCAGCCTTGACTGTTGACTGAATAATTTTTTCGCTTTAGCACATTAATATTTGCCATAAAGTATTGTAGTATACACTTTTCTTTTATAAGAGTGACATTACTGCCTTATTTTTTCATGGTCAGTGATTGAGATCACTAGTAATTTCTTGGCTGTAATGTAAGCAATTAATGACAGTTATGCAAGTTTCATGTTTTCATTCAAGCTGCGGTTATTCAGGAAAAGTGTTTCATTTCTCTACTAGCGTAAACAGTATTCTTGCATAGCGCTAAACAACGAATGTTATAGGTTTTGTCACCTGCTTTATCACTAATTTATCTAAATTCAGGCTGATATGTAAAAAATTTATTTAAATCAGATAAAGCAAAATTAAAGTTATTCGTCTAAATTGGGCTTAAAGCCAATTACACCTAAGAATTACTTAATTATTTTTTTAGTTTTTTATCAAGAAGTCCTTTAAATAAAACCCAAATTTCTTAAGTCAAGTTTTATATAAAAAGACGTACAAATACAGTTCTGTTTTTAGTAGTAGAAGTTACACAATATTCGGTGTGAAGGTTTGTTACGAAACTTAAGAACCGAAAGACATGACTACAATTTCTCACTTAAACAACTCAAACAACGCAAACAACGGAATTTTTACTGTAGGTTCAACAGGTACAGTTAGCGTCGATTTTCTCTATGATGGTGGGCAGAAGAAAGGAGAGATAGCTATCTTCAGCCTTGAAGGTATGGAAAATCTGGAGATAGGTTCCACAGAATTTATTCAGGAAGCTACAAGACGCGCTCTCAGCAATTCTAGTTCTGGTTATGTAGTCGTAAGAGATGAAATTGATCGCGCTCGTTTCACTAACCTCAATGATGAATTAGCTTGGGAAAAAGACTATAACGGCGGTATTTACCAAGGCGCACCAAAGTTTCAGATGGTTGCTGGAACTAAGTTTGCGATGATGTTAGTTACCGATACAACAGTTGCTAATATTGCCCAAAGTTCCGCTTCTAGTGCCAACAACGTTCTGTTTTCTTTCGGTTCACTCAACTCAACCACAGGACAACTTTCAAATCAAATTGCAGACATCACAGGTAAGGGAAATACCTTCGGTTGGGAAGATATTAATACATTGAACTCCAACTTAACCGATCGCGATTACAACGATATGGTAGTTCAGGTGTTGGGTGCAACAGCTACCGCTACCAGTTTCCAAGATTCCATTTACTCTAATCGCAACTGGTTAGATACCAATGTTGGCAAAGAATTAACACAATATGCGAATCGTCCTCAGTTTGACACAGGTACTTTCACAGTTGATGGTACAGGCCAAGTTAAACTGGACTATCTTTATGATGGCGGTTGGTATCAAGGGGAAGTAGCTGTCTTTAGCCTCAAAGGTATGGACAAATACCAACCAGATTCCTTAGAGTTTCGCCAAGAAGCGATCGCGCGTGCTTTAAGTAACTCCACACAAGGTCGGATCTTCATTAAAGATCAGGCAGAAGGCGCACGTTTTAGCGAAAATAATGCTAGTTGGGAAGATAACTTCGGTGCTGGTGCTTACCAAGGCGTTAAGTCATTTCAGATGAACGCTGGCGACGAAGTAGCATTTATGCTGGTGCAAAATACCACCTTTGAGGAAGTTTTTAACCAACCCTCTGTTACTTCTGAATGGGGTAAAGATGTTATTTTCTCTACCAATCAAAGACAAATAGTTGCAGTCGATAATTATGGAACGATCGCCTTTGAAGATAACAACGTTAGTGCTGGTAAGGGTGACCAAGATTTTAATGACCTCATCTTCCAAGCCAAAGGACTTACAAGTAATAACACCGCCAGCATCAACACAGAAATTAATTCCACCAGAGATTGGCGAACCACTACTAGCGGACAAGAATTACTCCAATATGCTAGCCGATCTACATATAGTGAAGGTGTATTTCAAGTTGGTGAAACTGGTCAAGTCACCTTTGATTTTCTTTACGATGGCGGCTGGTATCAAGGAGAGATGGCTGTATTTAGCCTCGCTGGAATGGAAAATTACCAAGCTGGCTCTCAAGCTTTTATTCAAGAAGCATCTAGACGTGCTCTCAGCAATTCTAAATTAGGTTACGTCTTATCTGACGACTCTTCAGAAGGTGCGCGGTTCACTGAAAAAATGCCTTGGGAAGACAACTTTAATTCTGGAACTTATCGAGGAATAACAACTTTCGAGATGGAAGCAGGAGATAAGTTTGCCTTTATGTTTGTACCCCATACAAATGTTGAGGAAATCAATAATGCTCCTTGGCTCGATAAAGACAGTCACATGTGGCAATATGGCAAACTTCCCCTATTTTCCATCCCTGAGGCTAATCCGAATATGGCTGTCGGACAAATGGTTGATGTAGATGGTAACGGAACTTTTGCTTTTGAAGATATTCCCACTGGTTCTAGTACTTCCGATCGCGATTACAACGATTTTGTTTTCCAAATCAAAGGCGCTAAAGGAATCACTCAATCCATTGATAATTTCTCCAACTCCGATCGCGATTGGCGCAACACAACTGTCGGACAACAATTACTCGAATATACCAACCGCGCGATTTTTGATGAAGGAGTTTTTGTTGCGAATCAAACTGGTCAAGTTAAAGTTAACTTCCTTTATGACGGCGGTGATTATCATCAAGGGGAAGTAGGTATTTTTAGCCTTCGGGGAATGGATATGTACGAAATCGGCTCTACAGCTTTTATGACAGAAGCAGTTAGCCGTGCTACTAGTAATAAAGACAATATTGGCTATATTGTAGCCCAAGATGCTGTAGAGGGAGCGCGTTTTACTGATAATAGTGCCATTCTTAACTGGGAACCGAATTTCAATAATGAGGAGTATAAAGGCGAGAAAATTTATCAGATGCAAGGAGGAGATACTTTTGGTTTTGTTTTCGCTGCCAATGGAACTCTTCACGATGCTTTAACTGGACAAGGTGCAGCCAGCAATAAACTTTTCTTCTCAATGTCTGCTGCTAATTTAAACGATACTGTACAAGTAGCAGATTTCTTGACAGAAGCTAAAGGCGCGGTTATCGGTTTTGAAGATGTGGCTATTGATAGTGGTTCTAATCGCGACTACAACGATTTTGTGATTAGTCTTGGTGGAATTAAAACTGTCGGTCTTCCTACTATTCAAGATGTAGCGATTTACAATCACAATTGGGCAAATACACAAATAGGTACAGCAATTACCAACTACTTTAATAATATGACAGATGAGTAAACCCACCTAGTTTCAGCATCTGTGTTTGACTTTAGACTTGCGGTATGAGAGGCTGCTTTGTTTGTTATCAGGTTCGACTAATCTCTTCAATGGTCTAAAATGTGCAATACCAAATACTATCCGAATCAAATATTAGCCTTGTGATTAATTTCGGAGTTAGGACTTGAGTTCTAACTCCGAAAATTATCAAAGAGAAAACTGTATTTACAGTGTTAAATGCGCTGCACCCCAGGACGACCGTTTTCAACAATGAATGAAGCTTTGGTACTAATAGTACCAGATGGGGTTGTTACTTCTGACATTGCTAAATAGTCTGACCTCCAGAGAGTTGGAGTCAATGTACAGCGAACATACCCACGACGATTGTTATAGAACTTAATGTGTGGATTATCAGCATCATTGATGTAGGCGGGTATATTGTCGTTGCCATCTCCACCAGAACTAATTGAGGAACAGACAAATTCACTACCGACTATGGCAGATTTTGGGTCATTAAAATCAGCTTTGAGATCCATTGCCCAATGGTTATGCACATCCCCTGCCAAAGACACTGGATTAGAAGGTTTTCGTTTAGCGAAGAAATCCATTAGGCGATCGCGATCTGCTAAATAAGCATCCCATTTATCCATACTAAAGGTTTGCCCTTCACCTAGTCTCGTGTCTCTTTGGGCAATAGGAACCTGTTGAGCTAGGATGTTCCATTGACCTTTTGAGCGACTTAAACCTTTGTATAACCAATCTTCTTGTGCTTGTCCGAGAATGGTTGCTTGCGGATCGAAGACTTCTGGACAACGTTCTTTCGTACCATCTCCACAGGGTTGATCTGTACGATATTGGCGAGTATCTAAAACATGAAATGTCGCCAGATTACCATAATTTACCCGGCGATAAAGTTGCATATCGGGGCCGACTGGTCGCGAGAAAGGACGCAGTGGCATGTGTTCGTAGTACACTTGATAAGCAATTGCTCGCCGTTGGAGAAAAACTGCCGGATCTTGATCTGGTTCAGTATCAATCTCAGAAATAAAGTTGGCGTAGTTATTTTCTACTTCGTGATCGTCCCAGGTGACAATCCAAGGAAAGGCTGCATGAGCAGCTTGGAGATTTGTATCTAATTTATAGAGGGCGTGACGGTTGCGGTAGTCTGCCAATGTGAGAATTTCGGCGCTATTATGCTGTCTAGGCCCAGTGGTACTGATTCCTCCCTCATAGATGTAGTCACCAACATGGACTACTAAATCTAGGTCATCCTCAGCCATGTATTTGTAAGCAGTATAGTATCCCTGCTGATAGTTCTGGCAGGATGCTAGAGCAAACTTCAAGCTATTGGTGTATCTACCTCTACCCATTCCTGGAGTAGTACGAGTCCGACCAATTGGGCTAGCTTCTTTACCAACACTAAAGCGATACCAATACCAAGTATCTGGAGAGAGTCCTTCAACTACCACCCGAACTGAATGGCCTAGTTCTGGCCGAGCCATGACTGTACCTCTAGACAATATCCGCTTCATATTGCGGTCAATTGCTACTTCCCAGCGAACTGGCACATTCATCGCAGGCATTCCACCACCATTTAGGGGTTCGGGCGCTAGACGAGTCCAGATAACTACACTATTGTCATCAGGTTCACCAGAGGCTACACCTAGCGTAAAAGGATTAGTAGAAAATTTAGTTTTAGCGATCGCTCGTTGATGAGAAAATTGGCTAGCGATCGCCAAACCAGTAAATGCTCCTGCCCCGATAATCAGATTGCGTCGCTTGATGGAACTGTGCAACAACCGCTCAAAATTCTCGTACTTGAACATCCTTACTCAATCCCTGATTATATTAAGTGAATCAAAGTAGAGAAATATCTGACACCGTAAAAATAGAGCAACAATCGGTAAACGCTCCCAAGGATAACTCTATTCATTAGAATGTGTCATGTATAGCAATCCTATTTCAGTTGCGAAAAATATCGGTTTTGGCTGTTGACTGTTGACTGTTAACCGTTAACAGTCAACAACCCTGCTTGTAATATTTCACAAATCATTTAGGATTGCTGTATTACTTTGATGTTCCAACAAATATAGGGAAGATATTAATTCTGTATCAAGGAGGAGTTAATATAAACTTAATTTTTGGATATTAAAAGATTATGCTTAATGGAACAATAACACAATAATAAGTGTAGCAAGTTAAATAGAAAGTTGCCAAATATCGTTTATCCAGGCTTAATTAATTATTTCTAAAAATTTTATTTAAATTGCCCTTTATATCAATTTGAACAGTCAACAGTCAACAGTCAACAGTCAACAAATATATTTATATTTAATTTCCAATCCCAAATTAAAAACTGCTCTTGCTGAAGGTAAAATCAAGAGCAGTTTTTCATAATAGACCAATGACTTAAGGATGCAGTAAATGGAAATTTATACATCTTCCATTTCAAATTGAGCCACCGTAATTGCGTTAAATGCAAAAGCAAATACTAATGGCATGGGGCACTTTAATACTACTGTAGATAAAACAGCTACCACTGTGCCCATGATTGCTGATATCGACCACCATTTTTCTTCAGCAGTCAGCCCTTTTTCGGCTTTAATCAATCTCAGGGCTTGTACGGGAATTGGTTCAGGCATTACACAGCCTGGAGGAAACGCCCAGTAGTTATTGCGCCGCTCGACGAATAAATCTGTCCAGCCATTTTCTCGGCACCATGCCTCAATCCATTCGATAGCGTAATGATTCATCATCTGGTTGCTAGTGTAATTTGTGGAATTGGTGTAGTTTTCTGAATATCAATACTTACTAGAATCAAAAGTAGCTGTCTAACTGCATAAACATAAGGCTAATTTTCGATTGAAATCCATATATCAATTAACTCAAACAATCCTTAGCTTGATTACAAGGCTAACAGGCTATTGAGGCTGGTTAGCTCAAAATACAATAAACTTAACCAGAATAGAAATAAGTAAAGGAATGTAAATAAGTCTTTCAATAATGTTTGAATTCTCAAGTAGACCTTAAAGAAATATATATGCTAGAAATCTGCTAAAAACCTATTTTTAAAGTCAAGAATTGTAAACATAAGCTGTCAGCTATCTTAGTAAATTGCAACAGACTTTAATATAAGCATTTTCATGAAGATGCTGTTATCTGCTTGCAGGCATATTTTAGCGATCGCGTAAAAATGTAACGAAAGATGAAGTAAGTGGGGCATGGGGCATGGGGCATTGGGCATTGGGCATTGGGCATTGGGCATTAAAAACAATTTTAGATTTTGGATTTGCGATTTTGGATTGTATTTGAATCTAAAATCCGTCTTGAAAAGTTCAGATCGCCGGAAGCCGGCGCTCCGACTTTTCGCAAAATCTAAAATCTAAAATTCCTAACCCCTAACTTGGTTTTGATGTAATTACCTCTGTGGGGCGGAGAATCTTTTCTTGTAAGCGAAAGCCTTGACGGACGATTTTAGTGATTGTTTGGTCTGCGAGGTCGTTGCGGACTTCGCGATCAACGACTCGGCATAAAGTAAAATCTGGTTGGGTATCTTGGAGTTCTATCGGTAAAACTTGACGCTTTTTTAAGATACTCAAAAACTTGCGATGTACTGCGCCAACAGATTTAGGTAAACGTTGGAGAAACTCTTGATTGGGTTCATTATTATTTTCTAAATATTCTAATAAATTTTCTAAAGCATCAGAAACTTCTAAAAGTTCTAAAAATAAATCCTCGGTTTTGGCTGCGGTTTGGGTTTGCTGTTCTCGCAAGGATTGCTGTAATAAAATATTTTCTTTTTGAATTGTGCCAATTTCGTGAATGAGTAAATCGCGTTTTTCTTGGGTAATTAGATAGTGATTTGTATTAGATAATGTTGTATTTTCACCAGACAAAGATGCTGGAGAATTAAAACCGAGAATTTTCGATTTTATCCAATCCCAAAATTTGCTGGCGTTTTGGGGCGATTCAGACATGAGAAACCTCTTGAGATAGCATAGATAAAGTTTTCTTTACCCAAGTTTGTACTTGAGTGTGGGGATGATTCCTTAATAGTTGACAAAGGGCGATCGCTCTTTGCAAATCTCCACCCAGATGATAAGCTCTAATTAGCCACATTTGGGCTTGAATATAATCTTTGTGATTTTTATCTGTACAGCCTTCAGTATATTCTTCTAAATATTTAATAGCTTGACGATAACGGCCTTGTTTGCAAGCAGCGATACCTTCTGTCATTAATTCTGATAAGCTCAAGGGTATAGACTCTCGTTCTATAAGCTCTTGTTGGCTAGCTTGAGCGATCGCTTGCTCTAATCCATCTAACTGAGCTAATAATACCAATTTTGGTACTGGTTGTTGTAAAGCCGATAAATCGCTATTTTTGAAACGCTTAACCGGCGGTAATATCGGACGTAAATAATCAGCGAGAATCCGTTCTTCCGGCTTCATTAAGCTTTTTTGCGCTTTAGCAATGACATCTACAGGATATTGCTTGCGCTTCATGGCTAAGGCGACAGCTTTAGTAATTTCGGCTTTTGAGGCGACTGGGGTAACGCCTAAAATATCATAGGGATTGTGTTCCATAAGATCAGGAAAGGAAGGAAAGGGAAGGGAAGGGAAGGGGGAAAATTGTAGAGACGCGATTAATCGCGTCTCTAATAAATACCCAATGCCCATTTTCAAGTTAGATATCACCTTGAGTTAACGTAACTTGAGGCTATGGAAAATTTCTTGAAAAGCAGGTTCGTTAGGACAAAGTTCGTAAGCCCAAATTCCTAACTGCTTAATTATTTCCCAAGATAAATCTTTCTTTTGAATACCTTTAACTATGGTCATAATAAATAACTCTGCGACATAATGGCGAGTTGATTCATGTTGTGATTTTTGGGCTTTGCGAATTGCTTCTTCAAAGCGATCGCGCTTCATAAGTTCCTGAATTTCCTTCAGTTCTTGACTAAAGTGATAGATTTTCTTGATGTTATCTTGTTCGGGACAAAGTTCGTAAGCCCATTGACCTAAATTAGAAATTTCTGGAATACTTAATTCTCCATTTTGAAATCCTTTAAGTAATATATCAATACAAATTTCTGCCACAATATAACGGATGCGTGGTTGCTGAGATTTTTTAGCTAATTTAACTGCTTGATCGAATTGATTAGTTTTCAACAAGTTCTCAATTACTTCTATTTCTTGCTGAAATTCAATCATGGCGATTAAATCCAGTACTATCGGATTTTTCGGGTCGATTTTTTTGATTTCTTGCAATTCCTTTGTAGCCTCATTTAAAGAAGTTTTTCTTTGATAAATTTGCTCGCGGATTTTCTCAGCTTTGTATTCGGCTAAATAACTTCTAGCAGGTTGACTACCTAAAATTTCATACCAAAATTGAGCAAATTCTAAATGTTCTTCAATTGCTGATATGGTTTGACGTTGCAATCCAGCTAGTCTATCTATTTCTTGTTGCCAATCTAGATGATTGATAATTGCTGATTTTGCTGTTGTTAAAGGAGTAATTGCTTGACGCCATTGTTTATGACTCAGATAATGGCAACCTTCATGATAAGCGATAAATTTTTGAGAAAATTGTTCAATGTCATCAAGATTATTAGTAGTTTTTTGTAAGGTTTTAAGTTGAATTGCTCTTTGACTATCTGCTGCTACACAAGCAGCTATTGCTAATCCCCAAGGTGTATACAGAGAACGGAGAAGTTGATTTTTTATATCTATACGTTCAATTACTTTATCTCGCCAATGAGAAATATAATGCTGATAACAACCTGGTGTGATAAATAGATTATTTACTGTCATTCCTCTTTGCGCAGGTTCGCCCATGAATTTTAAGGCTACTGATTCTAAACGATATTTATCGCGTAAATTTAAATAGGTGGGAATATCTCTATCTTTATAGCTATCAATTGCTGCTTCTAATCGTCGTTTTAATTCTAAGGATATTAATTTAAAATCAATAGATTGATTCCCTAGCCAAGGTATATCTTGCAGCAGAGGATCTGCCGTTAAATTTGCTAAGGCTGTAGATAAGATAACTATCAAATGTGAGAGATGGAGAAAATCGTAATGCTCCCTGTAATAAAGAGCTACTAATAAATTATGTAAATTGGTAATATTAGGTTGAGCAATCCAATTTTTTTCAATTTGTTTAACGATTTTATGGCGCTCGGAATTTTGCCAAAGTTCCACATCTATTCTGGGTATAATGTGTTCTTTGAGATTGGTTTCTACTAAAGGCTCAAAACCAAATGTATGACTAAATTCTGCACTCGCAGCTTTCGCGAGTTCCAAATTTCCCAGATTCACAAATTCCTCAATATTCTTTAGATAAAGCAGGCGTTGACGCTGCGCTAAAGTGTTGAGAATTTCTCTTTGGGCACTAATTTCATTAAAAGATATTCCTTGCCATTCTCGATAAGCTTGTTGTAAATTCTTTTGTTTAGCATAGACAAATCCCCGCAGATAAGCCGCTTGTTCTCCTGGTAAATTGAAGAGATGAGATAAAGCAATAGCCCAATTTTCGGTTTTAATCGCAATGATTCCTAACCTGATTTGACATTCTGTAGAATTGGGTAGAAGGGTTTTCGCAGCTTCATACAAAGATGTCGCAGCTGGTAAATCGTTGACTTTCTCTGCTGCTAACCCTTGACGGTACTTTTCTTTACCTTTGATTGTTTGTTGTAATTCTTGTAATAATTTCCATCCATCCTGACGGGGAAAACTACTCAAAGCAGTTTCTAAAACAGCGATCGCTCCTTTTAATTTTCCTTGATGTTGGGCTTGTTGCGCCCTTTGCAATGCCGAAGTATAAATTTTTTCCTGCTCTACTTGGGATTTAGCCGCCGCGATCGCCTCTTGTAAAGCCTCTGTAGAATATAATTCTTCGGCTTTTTGATAAACGGCGATCGCATTTTGAAAATATTTATTCTCCGCGTGTGACTGTGCTTTAGTTACCAACGTCTGAAAATGCTGTCTGCGTTGTAATTCCTGCTGACATCGGTTGATGAGCTTTAATACCCGCTCATCATGGATAATTTGGCTACAGCTTTGATAAATAGCGATCGCCTGAACAAGAATTTGAGTTTCCAGAGGATCGCCACGATCTTCTTTCAGCACCATATCCCCTTGCAAAGCAAGTTTATCTGCTTCGCGGATTTGTTGATTCCACTGTTGTAATTGCTGACTTAAATTGTCTAATAAATTACTCATTAACCATTGACGCAGCAACCGTTCGCCAAAACCAGGTTTTTTTGACCATACAGCTAGAGATTTTTGAATAATACTAACTGCTTCTCGTAATTGCTTGTTTTGCGCTAATTTTTCGGCTCTTTTCTGAATTTGTTGAGATTGCTCTACGTATTTCCAGCCATCAACTATCCCTACACCCAGCAAAATTTTACTGAAGGTGTTGAAATTATCAAGGATGCTCATAAGTCATTTGTCATTTGTCATTTGTCATTTGTCATTTGTCATTGGTTAAGGTTTCAAGTTGATTTGCGTTTTGTAATATAGTTTGCTGTAATTACTGACTTACGTTTCGACTCATTAACTCTTGACAATTGACTATTGACCATTGACTTTTGACTCCTTACACTTGGGTATATTTAATTCCTCACCGATATTTATGTGATTCTCGCGATTTTGCAGTTGGGGGTTAGCTGTCACCATGATTTCCCAAGGTGTTCCTCTACCGCAAAATTTTTCGGCGATCGCACTCAGATGATCTCCAGATTGCACGGTATAGGTAATTGTGTTCATGACTACCGGAGGCTGATTAAAGGGTGGGTTGAGACTGACGCGACTGTTGACAATTGGGTGGGGAGAAGGAACTGTTAAGGCGTGTAATTGGGTTGTTGGGAAGATAAACCGACTTCCAAATCCCAAACAAATACCTAAAAGCAATGTCAACAACGCAATTGCTAAAGGTAAAGCGTGAAATTTGGCTGCGGAAACTGTGGTTTTAACAGCAGGTAATTCTTGGAGAATGCGAATTACAGATAAGTCAGTATCGCAGTTGGGACAAGTATAACTGGTAACTTCTTGATAACCGCACACAGGACAGTTAAGGATAGTCTTCATTTTGTCAATCCTGTGACAATAGTTCTACCAGCAGATTCCTCATTTAACCAACGCTGTACATCTGGTTGTAGTTCACTCCACAAACGTTCCGCTTCTGGTTTTTCTTCCCGTTCCATCGCATCCAGCATTCGCAACAGCTTGTCATACATCCCGTTGGCTTGGGTGGGTGAAACTGAATTGGCTTGGCGGATACTTGCGAGACTAGCTTGAATGATTTTGACTCGATCGGGGAGATTGCTGAGTTCCCTTTCCGCATTTTCGCTGTGATACTCCATCCCAGATACATCATTAGCATCCATTGCGGCTTGTAAATCTTGACTCAGCCTTTTTAAGCGTTCTTGCTGGGGTTCGGAAATTAAAAAGCTACAAAGTTGGACGATGCGATCGCATTCATTTATCAAGTAATCAGCCGCTAGGCGTTGCTTAGACATGGATACTTGAAATTTTTGCAGATTGTACGCCGCGCGATCGCGAATATCGCTGCGTTCTTCTCCTGTGTGGTGATCAATAATTTGGTTACTTAACTGCACCACTGGTAAAGCTAACTTCAGCGCTTCTTGAACGCCAATATCCGTTAAATCTTGATCGTTGAGTTCTGCGATCGTCGATTCCAATTCCTGATATATTTTTTCATCCGATCCACCGCGCGAGAAAGTACAACTAACTCTTTCTGAAGGGTCATTTTTTAACGTAGCAGTCATCTTTAACACGCCGTTTTTTTCATCCAACGCCAAATTGACGATAATTTCTGTCCCCTCTGGATAATAGTGATTTAACCCTAACCACATATCGCCGATACTTTCAAAATATTCATTCTCATCGGGACTGAAAAACTTAAAGTGAATTAACCTCTGTCCATCAGCCGTAGTTTTAAAAGTGTGCGATGTGGCGACTGGGAGAATATCACCTCGACTAATTACTTTATATTGTCCATCTAGTAACTGAATATAATAATCGCGAGAAACTGTAGTTACTTTATCTGTTTGTCCAGCCGCTACAATTGCTGCACCTTCAGCTACAGCGTACATTGGCCGGGGATGTATCAATACTTTATTATTACCAAAAGCTTCTTTAACTTTGCGTTGAACTAAGGGAATTTGTGAAGAACCCCCCACCATCAAAACGACATCTACCATTTCTATATGATGTTCGGCATATTCTAAAGCCTTGCGACAAATTTGCAGCGAACGGTCTACTAAATCAGTAATTAAACTCTCAAATTGTTCGCGGGTAATAGTAACTTCGATGGGAATTGCTATGCCTAATTCGTCTAATAATGCGGTCGCTGGGACAATTTGTGCTGCTGTCCCCGTGCTTAATTCTGCTTTGGCTCTTTCTACAGCTATTTTCAAATCAGCATTAAATCTGACTCGTTGATAGTGGGGCATTTTGGCAATTAAACCATCAATATCAGCGATTTTTTCTTGTTGGGAAACTTGCGCTTTCACAAAATTAATCATCCGCGAATCGATGTCATCTCCACCTAACCATAAATCCCCAGCTTTCCCCGATTCAATAAAGGAAGTTCCCGCCGCTTGAATTAAAGAAGCATCAAATGTCCCGCCACCAAAATCAAAGACTAATATTGTTTTAAAATCGTCGCCATTGGGAGAAAAACCATAAGATATTGCTGCTGCTGTCGGTTCTGGGAGTAATTCTAAAGGTTTAAGTCCGGCTTTAAGAGCAGCTATACGGGTAGCATGGCGTTGTTGGTCGTTAAAATAAGCAGGGACAGTAATTACAGCTTGATCGATAACTTCGTCATTTTTACTAATAGCTTGACGATAATTTTGGGCATTTCGCACCACTTTTTTGAGAATTTCCGCCGAAATATCCTCTGGCTGATATTCTTTACCCCCTAGCCATACCGTAATCCCGTTATCTGTTCCTTGCGTTGGGGGAGTAATTTTGTAAGCAAATTCTCTTTGTTGTTTCTGCACAGAGGGATCGGCAAAACCCCTACCGATGAGACGTTTAATCGAAATAATTACATTTTCCGGGTCAGCACGTAGCTGGTTATATGCTTGCTCACCTACTAATAATTTACCTTGCTCGTCAGCCACGAGCGATCGCGTTAGTTTTCTATCTGGGGGTGTATTATCATCTGCTGTCACCACTTCCACTTCTGCTAATTTAAAAGCGGCGACAGAATTAGTCGTTCCCAGATCAATTCCTATAGCCTTACCCATTGCTAATTGCCACCCTTATTACTTATATCAATTACCCTGTAAATACATTTGATTAACTGCTGTATCAAATAAAAATTGCCCAGCAGAAGCTAATAGCCTATTTCGACTATTACAGATGAAATTGGTAAAATCCCACAGAGTAAGTACGTAAAACAGTTAAATTTTTACTTAAGTATTTAAGTGATTTTTGGCAGAAAAAAATCGGTGTCTACAAAATCGCAGCCACCGAATTTTTCTTTTTTATGTAAAAAAATACTGATCAATATTTTCTCTAAGAAATATTGTTTGTAGTCATGATTTTACTCATCACTACAAACTTACACTTCCTTTTGTTGGATAGGGATACAAATATATTTTTCAATATTTGCTGATGTTCAACAGCCAAGAACATCAATTTATCTCACAATCATCATTACAATTACATCCTGCCTTTGAAGATTTAGCCTCAGCATTATTTCGTAATTTAGCTTTTGTTTTTGTTTCCCACCAAACCAGATGAATAAAAAATTGTACAGACGCGATTCATCGAAATTGTAGAGACGCGATTCATCGCGTCTCTCATAATAGACACAATTCATCGCGTCTCTACTTCCCAATATCCTCATTCCACAGTTCGGGATTAGTTTCGATAAACTCACTCATCATTTGTTCGCATTCATCCGATCCCAGGTCAATGACTTCGACGCCGTGAGATATCATAAATTCTTTAGCACCAGGAAAAGTCCTCGATTCTCCGGCGATGACTTTTTTGATGCCAAATTGCACGACTGCACCAGCACATAAGTAGCAAGGCATTAAGGTGGAATAGAGTGTTGTACCTCTGTAATTACCTATTCTGCCAGCGTTGCGCAGACAGTCAATTTCGGCGTGGGTAACCGGATCGCTATCTTGTACCCGCTTGTTGTGTCCTCTACCAACAATTTTGCCATCTTTGACCAGTACCGAACCAATAGGAATTCCCCCTTCTTGTCTACCTTGTCTTGCTTCTTGAATCGCAGCTTGCATAAATTCATCCATGATTAATCCTCCAGCTATGTCTAAACAACTTGTCTTAATGGATCACGATGGCGGTGTAGATGATTATCTAGCAACTATGCTATTGCTGACTATGGATCATGTGGAATTACTCGGTATTGTGGTGACACCTGCTGATTGCTATGTGCAACCTGCTGTGAGTGCTACAAGGAAAATTTTAGACTTGATGGGAAAATCCCATATCCCGGTAGCAGAAAGCACGGTGCGGGGAATTAATGCTTTTCCTTATCTTTATCGTCGCGATTCTTATGTTGTCGATCATCTACCAATTCTCAATCAAAGCGACAATATTCAGACAGCGTTGGTAGCGGAAACAGGCCAAGATTTTATGGTGAAGGTTTTGCGTGAAGCTACGGAACCAGTTACGCTAATGGTAACCGGGCCGTTGACGAATGTAGCTGTGGCGCTAGATAAAGCGCCAGATATTGAGGCGAAAATTAGCAAAATTGTTTGGATGGGGGGTGCGTTAAATGTCCCCGGAAATATTGAGAAGAATTGGGAACCAGGACAAGATGGTACTGCGGAATGGAATGCTTATTGGGATGCTGTTTCTACTGCGCGAGTCTGGGAAAGTCAAATTGAAATTATTATGTGTCCTTTGGATTTAACTAATAATGTGCCGATGACATCAGAGATGGTGCGCAAAATGGGAAGACAACGCCAATTTCCCGTTTCTGATTTGGTGGGACAATGTTATGCCTTAGTTATTCCGCAAGATTATTATTGTTGGGATGTCTTAGCAACGGCTTATTTAGGACATCCAGAATTTTATCAATTACGTGAGTGGGAAACGGAAATTATTAGTAATGGTGTTAGTCAAGGACGAACGAAAGTTGTTGCCGGTGGGAGGAAGATTTATGCAATGGATAAGGTGGATAAGGAGGCTTTTTATAGTTATATTTCGCAGCAATGGGCGAGATGAATTTTTGAAGTTATACCATTTCGCTATGATGATGTAATTAATATTTAATTAACCGCCAAGGACGCCAAGGACGCCAAGAGAAAAGAAGAATTAGTAGGGTGTGTTGTCGCGCAGCGCAACGCACCAAGGTGGAGAATAATAGGGTGTCAAGGTTAAAATAGTGCATTAATAAACCGCAGAGGCGCAGAGAACACAGAGAGAGAAGAAGAAATTTATTGCAATATTTAAGGCCAATACGGTTCAGTTAAGGATAATTGTAGTAGCGTGTCTAGCTTTCAATGTGGCAATATAATTTTATTGTGGGGTGGACAGCGTTCGACTGAGCGCTCACGCCGAAGTCTTGTCCGCCCAGGACGGGCGAGACGCCCATCCCACAAGAGTTTTATTAATCCACTATTTTAGCCTTGACACGCCAGTAGGTTGGGTTGAACGAAGTGAAACCCAACATTTCGAGGAGTTTGTTGGGTTTCGTTCCTCAACCCAACCTACACAGATGTTTTACTTAAATAACATCATATTGATAATCGAGAATGGGTGAGTTCGCTTTCAAAGCGGCTGTAAACAATTTCGATGGGATACCAAGTTGAAAACCAGTATAAATCTTGGATGACTTTGGACGAGTTATTATTATCTATTTCAAAATGGACTAGGGCTAAATTATTTAAACCTATGACTTCTCGTCCATCTTGAAACCAGGGTAGTTTCCAAAAGGTTAAATACTGAAATAATTCCCATTTTAGGTTTCTCGCATGTTGTTCGGCAGTCATTAGCCAAGAAATATTATGACCAAATTCGGCAGTTTTGGTGAATTTGCGGTGAACCCATTCCATTAAACCATGCCATTCGGGGGGACGATGTGACAGAGATTCGCGGTAGGATTTTTTGCTAGATATTTCTAGCATATATGGGGGATTTTTCCAGCCTATCCATTGGCGATTTTTTTCGGGTAATAGCCATTGTTTGAGTCGGGTATGAATGATTTCTGTAATTTTTTCTTCGTTTTTAAAGGCGCTAGCTGTTAGTTGCACTAATACAGATTTTTTCTCGGAACCTAAAGATTTTCGGGTATAAGTTAAACGGACAACAGAACTGTAATGAATGTCTCCAGATAAGACTATTACTTGGCGGCGTTGCTCAAATAATGTGGTGAGAAATTGTGCTAAGGCTTCGTAATTAATATTCCAAGCATCGCCGACATCGACACCATAAACTTTATCTCTTTTTAAATGCCAATGATGAATCCAATCTATTACTTCTAAACCAAATAAGTTGGTCGGTGCAATCACAAATGTAGCTTGCAGTTGCGATCGCCCTTTTGGTTTATGATTTACTTGTTCTAAGGGCTGGGATAGTTGCTGGGTAAAGGCTGGCGGTGATAGCAGCATTGGCGGCGCGATGGGTTTTTGGTCGGCAGGGTAACCGCGCCAAGTGCGTGTATCTAAAACTATGACTTCATGGCAAAAACTACGGATTGTATAATGCCAGGTCAAGGCTTCTGGGTCGCGGTCGAGGACTAAAACTGCATCATATTGCACAAATTCCGGTAAGTTTGTACTGGGATTGAGTGGCGGCATTCCTAAATAACGGGCGATCGCATTTTCCGCTACACCATTCATTCCCCCAGATGCAGACCAATCCGCCGCCGCTTGTAATAATTTCTCCCCTGGTTGACCGGCGGCAAATTGCTGGGGTGTGTTTCCCCAGGCTTGAAATACTGCATAGGCTAACAAAGCATTTTGCACTGTTCTCCGTCCCAAGGGTTGTCCTAAAACCCGCAGACACCAAGCTTGGTTGAGGTTCCAGTCGTCGCTGACATCATGGTCATCGAAAATACTATACATGGGAACGTTCGCCAGCGCCCGCCGCACTTTCCACAGGGTATGGGTAAATTGCTGCATATCCCGCACTTCTTTATCCCAACGGCGGCTGACTCGATGTCCATGCATTACCTCGTGTCCTTGGGGTATGCTACTCGGCCAGCAAGCAGGCGACCATGACAATATATAAGATGCGTAATATTCACCTAAACTCAGCAGGTGACTGCTAACTTTGGCGGTTTTATTATGCAAGCCGGCGGTGAAACCAGCTTGATTTGTGGCGATATCTGCGCGATGTCCGGGAAGCAGTTGCTTGGGGGTGTAATAACTGGGATCGGCGGCTGTGTACTGGGTGACAGGTAACCTTTCCTCCCAACCTAACAGCGCATCGCCTAGCTGACTGGACACCCACAACAGGGGATCGGCGACATCATCACCATAAATTTGGTCGCCTGTGAGAAAAAGCTGATGGGGTCTTTTGTTTGGCTGGTTGGCGGCGGACTCAATTAAGCAATCGAGAATCGGTAACGCATCAAAGCCATCACCGTGAGGTTTGCGACAGGAACCATGCACGATGCGTAAATCTTGTAAATCGGTGGGGGGGAGGGCAAAGGTAGGTTTTTGATGGTCGAAATAGCTGATATTAACGGTGGGAAAGCGGCGAGAACATAAGGCTGTGGCTAAAGTTTGCTGCTGGGTAGATGATTCAATAAATTGTAAGTCGTAGGCATAGATGCGATCGCTACTTAATAAATGACTACCCGCAGATTCCGCCGTGACTGCCACAATATGCAGGAATTTCCCCAGGGCAAAAGTCCGGCGTCTTCCCTCAAACAGCAAATTTGTAATTAACTCACCGCGATTTGCTGTGTCATAAACCTGGAGTACCACCTCACAAGGACGTTTCAGCGCTATCCAGACTGTAACGGCGTCCGATTCTGTATGCTGCAAGATAGGCCCCGCCAAAATTAGCGGCAATTCTTGTAAAAACTCGTCACTAAATGGGTGCTTCATTGCCAACTATGCCAGCCTTGTGAAAACCGGAGTACGACAGTAGGTATTTCTCACTGCAAAGTCTTGACGATCAACCGCTTGCATGATACAAATGTACTAATAAGCGGTGCGATTTTGCAGCAGAATTTAATCCTATCAACCGAAAAATAACATTTCTACGCCCACAGGAGAGCAAATTTAATGAGACTATCAAAAATGGACTTGAGTAGCCTAATTGCGATCGCTCATTCTGACGGACATTTACAATTATTGCTCGATCGCGGCGAGGAAATAGAACTTTTAGAGATTCCCGCACCAGTTCAAGCTTTTGAGGGGTTGGTAGAACTCAACGAGATTGTGGCGGAACCTGTGGCGTTTCCGGAATATGAAGAACCGATTGCGCTGTTACCTGTGAGTTCTTCAATGGCGGCTAGCATTGCTTACGATAGTCACGAGCAAACTTTGCAAGTTGAGTTTAAGAATGGGGCGGTGTATGAGTATTTTGGGGTAGATGAGGAGACTTGGGAGGATTTTTACTCGGCTGATTCTATTGGTAGCTTTTATAACGACTATATTAAAGGGCAATTTGACTGCGAACGGATAGATTGAGATTCAAAATATAGGAATTGTCGGTGATGTGATGTAAGTTATGGGGGCATGGCAGTGCCATGCCCCTACGTGTGGTGGTAGGATTTGTGACGAAGATGGATGTGGAGATGAATTATGCGATCGCATTTGGTCAAAATTTCGCCCAGATAGATTTTGCGTGGGGGCGAAGAGGGCATGGCAGTGCCATGCCCCTACGTGGGGTGGTAGGATTTGTGATGAAGATGGATGTGGAGATGAATTATGCGATCGCATTTTGTCAAAATTTCGCCCAGATAGATTTTGCGTGGGGGCGAAGAGGGCATGGCAGTGCCATGCCCCTACGTGTGGTGGTAGGATTTGAGACGAAGATGGATGTGGAGATGAATTATGCGATCGCATTTGGTCAAAATTTCGCCCAGATAGATTTTGCGTGGGGGCGAAGAGGGCATGGCAGTGCCATGCCCCTACGTGGGGTGGTAGGATTTGTGATGAAGATGGATGTGGAGATGAATTATGCGATCGCATTTGCCAAACATCGCCCTTCAGATAAATTTTGCGTAGGGGTTTAGCACTGCTAAACCCTCATTCGCCTACGGGTAAGGTTATATGACCGAAATAACATAATTCGCCGGGAAAAATCACCAACTGTTGAACCTCTGAAGGTGGAATTTGCACTTCAAAGCATGAAGCTTGCGCCTTTTATCCTCAATGTTGCGGCTTTTATCTCGGAAGTTGCGCCTTTTATCCTCAACGTTGCAGCTTTTATCTTGGAAGTTGCACCTTTTATCCTCAACGTTGCAGCTTTTATCTTGGAAGTTGCGCCTTTTATCCTCAATGTTGCGGCTTTGATGCGGAAAATTGCGGCTTTTATCTTCAACGTTGCGGCTTTTTGCTGGAAAGGTGAGAAAATTAGCAAGAGCGCTCGCACTTTGATGGCGGCTGATGAGTGAATTAGCAACAGTCATGGTGATGGGAAGGAAATTAAAACAGGCGATCGCACAATTCGCGGCTTGTTTTGCTTGGATAATACCAAAAAATCAATGATTCGCCCTGTAGGGGCACGGCACCGATAAAATATCTGTTTCACCGAAAGTCTTTGGATGCCGTGCCCCTACAATTTGGGTATGTTTTTAATTGGATATTTCTCGGCTGGCAATTATAATTATCTAACCGGACTCCATATTATCCCCATTCGCCACAACTGACTCAAACAAAATCCGCATTTCTTAATTACGAATTACTATTTTGTGACTTGCAACCGCAAAAAATGCACCTGTCCTGATGCATCACCAGCAACAACTCCCATTCCATCAGGTGCAACAGCACAGCAAAATATTCTATCTTCCCCTGTGAAAGTGGCAATTAATTCACCAGTTTGCCAATTCCAGACTTTGAGGGTCTTGTCATCGGAAGCAGAAATCGCGTATTTGCCATCTGCACTCAGGGCGATCGCATTTACCCAGTCACTATGACCTTCTAGAGTCCGCAGTTGTTGTCCGGTTTGCCAATCCCAGACTTTGAGGGTGTTGTCACCGGAAGCAGAAATCGCGTATTTGCCATCTGCACTCAGGGCGATCGCATTTACCGAGTCACTATGACCTTCCAGGGTACGCAGTTGTTGTCCGGTTTGCCAATCCCAGACTTTGAGGGTGTTGTCATAGGAAGCAGAAATCGCGTATTTGCCATCTGCAC